>QIAW01000270.1:0-834 GCA_003225655.1 Acidobacteriota bacterium | reverse complement strand
TCGGTGAAGTGCTGGTCATGGATTGGGGATTGGCCAAAATTCTGAGCAGTCGGGTAGCGGAAAAGAGCGATCCCAAAGAGCAGGAAACCGTCCTTGACCTCACCATGCGCGCCAGCCTCGACAGCAACATCACCATGGAAGGCGCGGTCGCAGGCACCCCCGCTTACATGGCCCCCGAGCAGGCTGCGGGCAGGATCAGCGAACTCGACGAGCGCACGGACGTGTATTCGCTGGGCGCCATTCTGTATGAGATTCTTTCCGGCGAGCCGCCTTACAAAGGGAATACCGCTCTGGAGGTGGTGCGCAAGGTCAACCAGGACCCGCCACCACCACTACAGACCGGGGTTTACGGTTTCAAGCCCATTCCTCGCGAGCTCAAGGCCATCTGTGAAAAAGCCATGGCGCGCGACCCCCAGCAGCGCTACGCCACGGCCCAGGAGACGCGCAATGACTTGCAGGCTTATCTGGAGGATCAGCCGGTTTCCTGCTGTCCAGATACGTCCTTGCAACGATCCATCAAATGGATCAAGCGCAATCGCCACCGGGTGACGGCCAGCGCCACCACGGCAGCGGCGATTCTGGCGGTGGTGCTGCTCGCGTGGTTTGGCTACAAACAATACCGGGTCCACCAGCTCCTGGGCTATGCCCAGACTGAGATGAGTTACGGCAAGGGGTACTATGAAGCTTATAAAAATTCTCTTCCCAAGCTGAGTGCCGACGATCCTTACCGGCTGACCATGCAGGCAGCGGCGCAGGCCGAGCTGGGCAATGCTTATCGCGAGAAGCTGCAGAATGCCGTGGAAGCAGCCGGCAAGGCGCTTGATATTTCCCCGG
>QIAW01000269.1 GCA_003225655.1 Acidobacteriota bacterium | reverse complement strand
CGTGCCGTTGAACAGGTTGAACTCATTGGTCACGTTCTGGTTATAGATGACCGGCAACTTGCGTCCCAGGTCGCCAATATAACCGGCTTCTGCGGTCAGCTTATTACCGAGTTGCTGCTGTACCGATGCGCTCATCTGCATCGAGTAGGGAGTAAAAGAATGGAGCGTATCGCGCGCGTAGACGGCAAACGGCTCAGCCGCGCGCGAGTAGAAGCTGTTGGTATTCAGGCCATCGCGAGAAATCGCCCGCTGCACCGAGGGATTTACGATGCTGCTTCCCACGCCGCAGGTGGTGAAGTTGCCGGCGGGGCAGAAGTTCTTTCCGCGGATGTCGCGCACCACGCCGTACAACGCGTTGCCGCTGGCAAACGTAGTCGGCCGGTTGTACATCAACTGCGTCGTGTAGCTGGCGGGAAGCTGGTCGTAAAACAACCCGCTGGCCATGCGGACCACGGTTTTTCCGGAGCCGAATACGTCCCAGGCCAGGCCGGCGCGGGGAGCAAAATCGTTCCGGTCGGGCCGGACGATCTGGTTGAATACGCCGGTGTTGTTGTTGCAGATCCAGGGACGATTGATCGCGGGCGCATTGGTCACGCCAGCGGAAAGAGCATCGTAGGAGGGCAGCGCCGTGCACGGCTGCCCGAAGGGATCGACGATGCCGGAGTGGTTCTCTTGAACCATGCCATTGGCGTTGGGATCGAAGTTCCACAACTGGTTGTGTCCATCCTGGGGAGGCGCAAAGTACTCGTAGCGCAGGCCCACGTTCAGGGTCACCCGCGAATGAATATGCCAGGAATCCTGCAGGAACCCGGCAAAGGCCCAGGAGTGCAGCTTGCTCGAATAAGGCGCCTGCTGTTGCTGGTAGAAATCAAAGCTGGGGGCCCGGAAGGCGTTGTATGCCCCGAGATTGACTAGACATTCTACGTTGCAGCCTTCACTGTCGCTGGTGAACTCTCCGATATTCTGGGAGTACATAAAGCCACGCACAAAAGAGCTGTCAGTGTACTCGTTGTCGAGGTGGCGGACTTCCGCGCCAAATTTGAAAGCGTGTTTACCGTGTGTCCACGATGTGTTATCGGCAAAGAACAGGGTGGTATCGCGGCGGTGCGTGGGCGCTCCTAAAGGCGCGCCTATCCGGGCGAAAGGGAACAGGTGGTCAAGTGTTGGGAACTGCTCCCGACTGAAGAAGCCGCTGCCGAAGGCGGCATTGAAGAAATCAGACCAGCCGGCAGTTGCGCCCTCAAAAAAGGGACCGGCTCCGCTGTATTGCGGGTCAATGCCGTTCAGCAGAATTGTGGGCAGCGCGGCATTGGGCAGGCCCAGCGTGCTGGCGTTAAGATTGTGGTCTTGAGGAGTCTCGTTCACCCGAAAACGGTTGAAGCCTACCCGCGCCTCGGTGATCCACGCCGGCGTAAATGTATGCGTATAAGAAATGTTCAGATTCTGGTTGACTACGTCGCGGAAGGCGCCGTTTCCTGCGTATTGTGGCGTGCGCGGCAGCGTGTTGTCATGCAGTTCGTTGAGGAATTGCATGGCGTAGCGCGCGGAAAAGCTTGTTTTATCGGAATGAATGTAATCCGAGCGCACCAACGCGTTGTGTACCGTGGTGTAATTGGGCGCTTGGCCGCGGAAAAACTCCAGCACGCCCGGCACGCCCACCACGTTGGACTGCGGAAACAGGCCCAGGATCTTCTGCCCCAGCACATAGTTGGGGTCCGTGGGGCCAAAACCAAAACCAAAAGCTCCAAAGGGCGCATAGGTGCGGTCAAAAGCAGAGGGCACGCGCTCAAATACGGGAGTGGGATTATCAATCATCGTGCCTTCATAACTGGCAAAACCAAACCACTTGTCTTTCTTGAATGGACCGCCCAGGTTAAGGCCAAACTGTTTGGAGTCAAAGGGAATCTTGCGGCTGTTTTCGCTTTTCAGAATGGTCGCCGGATCGAAGAACGTGTGTTTACCAAACAAGAGGGCGCTCGGACAAGGCGTGAGACCTGGCCCCGGCGAAAGGCTGTTGGAATCCGTGCAGAAGCCGCTGCTCTTGGCACCGGCATAGGCGGCTGCCTTGTCAAACGTCGTGCCGTTGTATACCGAGAGCGGGCTGTTGGCATTGAGCTTGTCGGTGTTGAAGTAGCCGAATGTGCTGCCATGGAAGGCATTGTCGCCGCGCTTGGTCACCACGTTGATGGTGCCGCCGGAGTTGCGTCCGTACTCTGCATTGGCGGTGCCGGAGATAACGCGGAACTCCTGCACCGAGTCATTCACCTGAAAAGGCACTGCCTGATTGCTGCTCGAAGCCACGTTGTCGGCTCCATCCAGCAGGAAGCTGTTGCTCGAGGGCCGGTTTCCAGAGACGCTGAAAGAGGCCCCGGCCAGACTCGATCCTTGCTCCACGTCGTGCGTATTGGGTGGAATCAACCCCAATCCTAAAAAGTTTCTATTCACCGCGACCGGCAGTGCGCGCAACTGGTCGCCGGTAATGACGCCGCTGATCATGGTGCTGACGGTTTCATTGCTTACTGCCGGTGCTTCCATTTTGGTTTCGATTGGCTGGTTGGCGGCAACCGGCTGCTCTTTCAAGGGAGGCAGAATCACGCGTTCATCGCCTACATTGACAACGATGCCGGAGCGGATGTCGATTTTCCTGCCGCCCTGGCTGGCGCTCAGCTTATAGTTTTCAGCCGGCGGCACCTCGGGAAAGGTATAAGACCCATCAGACCCGGTGGTAGCGTTGCGGGAAAATCCGATGGCCGGGTTCTCCAGGGCAACCTCGACCCCGGGAAGTGGATTGCCGCTCGAGTCATAGACCGTGCCGTAAACCACCGCATTCTGCGTGGCGGCAAAGGCCATGGGTGAGACCAGCAACAGTAGGATTGCAATACCCCAGAGCAGAACTCTTGAATTCCTAGACATAGCGCCCCCTTGCGTCTTCACGTGCTGCTCCGTCCTACATAGTGCAGCGGAGTTCATTGTCGTGTCATGTCCCTTGCACCTTGCCCAGGAGACACACCCGTTCAAATGAATCAAGGCCCGTGGCGCCTAATGGGCAAAAGTTAGGAGATTAGCTGATTTGGGTGTTAGTAATATCATTTTGCGCGCAAAATGGCTACCAATAAATTCGTTTCGTATACTGAAAAGCAATGTGGCAACTCTGGGCCTGCTGTGATATTTTTATGGACATCACCTCCCAATTGACCATAGATATCTTGGGTCGGAAAAGACCATGAAAGACACACTTGATTCCTCCGCCGCTGTAGCGCGCGCACAGGAAAAGAAGGCTCCGGAAGCTGAGCCGCCTGCGGGCGGCGCGCCCAATACGCTTGTCGAGCATGACGGCTTTACCAACCGTAAGCTGATCCGTCCTTCCCTGCAAAACCGGCCGGAAAGAAGCCTCCCTCGGCCTCCGCGCGGCCCGGAAGCAGGGGAGCGCAGCGTAGGCGCGCCCGAGAGGGGCGAACGGCCAGGCTCACCGGCCAAGAAATCGGCCCCGCCCGAGCAGACGCACGCGGAGAACTTCTATTATCAAAAACAGATCCAGGCCAAGACCCCGATGGTGATCGTGCTCAACGATGGAGAGGAAATCCGCGGTGTTATCGAGTGGTATGACCGTAATTGCATCAAGGTCAATCGCACCGGTTCGCTTCCCAATCTTCTGATCTATAAACCCAGCATCAAGTATCTTTTCAAAGAGTCGGAAAGCAAACGGTAGAAACAGTACTCAGTTGTCAGTACTCGGTACTCAGTTAGTCCTTCTTAAGTCTTGCTGGTATTTCGTTTCTGCGATGCCCCAGCGCAGGAGGCGCGGCATGAGTTAGCCCACCCGCGGCAGCGGTGGGTAAGCTGGAAAAGAGGGCGCGAGCCCCAGAGGGGCGACACCAACTGCGGGATACAGGAGTCCTTCGCCTATTCCTGGCGGATAGGAGACGTGGTTAACACATGACAACGGCAACCACTGCTGGCAGGATCTAAGACTTCTTGAACTGCTTGCTCAAAGTCAAAGCCTGCCGTTGATAAGAAGATCCGATATCCGTGCCATAAATCTTGTCTGGACGGGAGAGCAAAGGCATGTACATCAAACGGCCTACAATCTGGCCATCTTCAATAAGGAATGGCACCTCATGGGCCCTCACCTCCAACACTGCCGTGTGCCCTTGATATCGCTGGCGCCGTAACCGAATCCGGGATCGAAAAATCCAGCATAATGAATCCTGAACTCGCCGATCGAAGGGTCGATGGGCACCATCTCGGCAGCAAATTCGGGCGGCACTCTGACTTTTTGTTTTGAGGCCAGGATATAAAAATCGCCGGGATCGAGGATGAGCCCCTTCTTGGGTTGATGCCGCACGTCCCAGAAATCCTGCGGATCATAGTAGTTCACCTTTCCCAGGTCGATCACTGGGGCGTTCTTCTTCGCTTTATAAGCGATTACCTCCGAAGCATCGCTGGCCCGCAAATTCACAGAAACCTTCAGGCCCCTGTCGATAAGGGCCTTTACCGGGCTGTCTTCATCCTCGTGTTCCTCATACACAAGGGTTTCCTTTTGGTCCAGATCGCTGATTCGATGATCCGACATTGTAGGATTGCCGCGCACGAAGCGGAGCTGGTTGAGTCTCATCCCGGCCTGCACATGGACGGTGAAAGTGCGCGAAACAATTTCAGCGTACAGCCTGCCCTTATACACGGGTGACACAGCCTCAAATTCAACTCCATAGTCGGTAATCAGCCGGGTGAAGATGTCTAACCGCCCTGTTGTGCTCTTGGGGTTGGCGCGCGCCGAAATATTTTGCGGAAGATTGAGTTCCTCCATCAAAGGAACGATGTAGACGCAACCCTTCTCAAAGACGGCTGCCCCGGTCAGATCGACCCGGGTCATTCTCAATTCCTGGATTCTCTGCTCCACTGTCGAATTTTGGCCAGGCAAGAAGCTCGCCTGAACCCGGTGCGCAATGTCCCCAAGCCTTAGGTCCAGACTCGCGGGTTGGATATGGCTGCCCGGAATTTCCGGATGAGAAAGGATCCGGCCTTTGGCAATCAGATCTAGAATCGCTTGCGAGGGCAAGATGCCGGTCATAGAAGTATCGGCGGATTCGCCAGCCATCTCAGGAAATAAACCCACCTTATTGTTGAGGTCTACAGTAGACATTCTCAGGGCTCCCGGTGACATCGCACGCTTGATAATTGTACGTTGAGCATACCATCAAAGCTCTTGAAGGCTGCACAAACACAGGTGCAACCAGAAGATTTCGGGTTGACGCGGAGAGAGGATGGGCGATAGACGGACCGGCCAGCGGCCCTCCTCTTCAAAATCAAAGGGTTCCGAATTGATTTGACAACTGAGGCTGCGGCTTTTTACTATCCGCAGTTCAGGATATTCTTATAGATTCGGAGCTGCTCGTGATCAAGCTCGACATTATCAACGAAGTTGTCACTAAAACCGGCATCACCAAGACCAAGGCCGAGCAGGCAGTCGAGACCGTGTTTGAAAGCATGAAACGCGCCCTCGCCCGCGGCGACCGCATTGAATTGCGCGGTTTTGGAGTATTCAACGTGCGTCCCCGCAAGACAGGTATCGGACGCAATCCCAAGACCGGCGCCGAGGTCAGCATCCCTCCCGGCAAGGCCGTCCGCTTCAAGCCCGGCAAGGAGCTGCAATCGATCGACTAGATGCCTCTTTGCCTGCCCCCTGGGTTCCGCTTCCCACGTGTTTCGCTCTGCATCTATCCATCATGCTCTTATGGCGTTATCTGACCCTCAGCCGATTGGCTCCACGAATGGGGACCGGCTCCCTCTAGATACGCCCGAGATTGATACGCCTGAAATCGACACCCTCGAACCTGGCCCTGGAAACCCAACACCCCGCTTCCGGCTTGCGGCTGCCCTGTTGTTCGCCACCTTCGTCACCACCCTGCTGGCCGGGATACAGTTGCAGAATGATTTCTTGAACAACCAGCCCCTGTTCACCTTCTCTCAGGGAATTCTGCCTCTGGCATGGATCGCGCAGCAGCCCTCGCGTCTGCTGCTGGGAATTCCCTTCTCGGCCACGCTTCTGCTCATACTGCTCTCCCATGAGATGGGCCACTACGTGGCTTGCCGTCGCTATGGCGTGCAGGCAACCCTGCCCTACTTCATTCCCTTTCCTACACCCATCGGCACCCTGGGCGCCTTTATCCGCATTTTGTCACCCTTCCCCTCGCGCGCGGCCTTATTTGATATCGGGATCGCCGGCCCCATTGCCGGCTTCCTGGTGGCTGTGCCCGCCCTGGTGCTGGGACTGGCGTTTTCCAAGGTTGATCCGGCCCTGGTCAGCGCTTCTAACACCCACCTTGCCTATCCCGCCATTTTCTATCTTGTTCGCTCAGCGGAGGGTATTCACTTGCCCATGAGCGATATCTATCTGCACCCCGTGGCTCTGGCCGCCTGGGTGGGAATGCTGGCGACCTCGCTGAACCTGCTGCCTGGCAGCCAGCTTGATGGCGGGCACATTCTCTATGCCCTGTGGCCACGCGCCCATCGCAACCTGACGCGCATGCTTGCAGTGGTTCTATTGCCGATGGGACTGTTTCTTTGGACAGGCTGGCTGGTATGGTTTGCTGTGCTATTGATCTTCGGAGCCGAGCATCCGCATGTGTCCCGGGCGCCCGGCCTGAATCAGGGACGCAAGTGGCTGGCACTCTTTGCGCTCTTCATGTTTGCCGTGAGTCTTATGCCTGTGCCCGTTCAGTCTCAGGGCTGGACGCTCGATTGGCACAAGGTTGTGGATACCGTTCACCGATTACTTCACTACCTCCACTTCCCCTCGCAAGCCTAGTATCCGCATCGGAGTAACAAGAACTTGATTTTCCGCAAACGTAGATTCGTGTCTGACACGGACACCTGACACGGACACCTGACACGGACAGAAGATGTGAAGTGTGATCAGCCCAGGTACACGGGACAACTCAACCAAGATAATCTGGCATCTCCATCTGCAACTCTATTCCCCAGAGCCCTACAAATGAAACTCTCTTACTTACGCACTCAGCTCGTGCTCGCTCTCGCAGTCTTGTGGTCGTCAACTATCCCGGGGCAAGTGCTGGAAACACCCAAAATGTTCAGGTGCGCATGGTCACCGAACCCTCGGCGGCCACCGCTTCGAATGCCTCTTTTGCGGTTGGACGCTCGACCGTGATCCCGGCGCCGGCCCATTGGCCAAAACCGGTAAGTTCTCCTGCCGGAAGTTCGACCCACTCGACAACCGAGACGCAGGCGACAAGCGCCGCGCAACCAGCCGCCGGGCAATCATCTCTGATTGGGATAGTATTTCCCGGCCCTTCCGACGGCGTGCCGCCTGACTCGCAAGTTGCCGCCGGCCCCAACCACCTTGTTGGCGTAGTGAATAGCATTATTGAGATCTTTTCCAAGTCGGGGGCGCCCTTGTCTGTCAGCGGCGACAACGTGTTCTTCCAATCCGTGGGCAATTGCGGATGCTTCGATTCCCGTGTACTTTACGACCAGGCCGATCAACGCTTCATCATCAGCACATCGAAAAGAAACCTTTCAGGCACATCTGCTTTACTCGTGGCTGTGTCGCAGACCTCAGACCCCACCGGCAACTGGAACAAATTTGAGATCGCTCCGACCACGACCAGTTGGTATGACTTCCCCACGCTGGGACTGAGCTCCTCGGCGATCTATATCTCGCCCGACGTCATTCCCAACAGCGGCCCCGGAGCACACTTTGATCTCTTTGTGATTGGCCTGCCCGAGCTGCTGGCCGGCAGTTCAAACTTGAACATCACTCGCTTCCAGAGCGTCGCCTTCACAGGCTCCCTGCTGGGCGCCATCACTTATGGCAGCTCACCTACGGAATTCTTCATGGAAACGGCAAATCAGGGAACGGTTCTGCACATGTTCAAGGTCAACACCAGTGGAACCCCTACGCTGACTAAAACCGATATCACTGTTCCCTTTTACACAATACCGACGGGCTTCGTGCAGCAGCCAGGAGATACAACACATCTGTCCTCGGGCTCGGATGACATTGGAAACGTCGTGTGGCGAAATGGCTCTCTGTGGTGCACACATGCTGTACGTTCAGACGATGGCCAATCGACTGTTGTGCGCTGGTATGAAATTGATACCGCCACCGAAACTCTGAAACAGTCAGGAACAGTCTCAGGCGCGGGGAATGCCACCTATCCTGCCATTACGGTCACGCCCGACGGTAGCGCAACTCTTGTATACACCACTTCAAGCTCGACCCAGTTTGCCTCGGCGGGATACGCGCATCGTAACGCCTCGGACCCGCCCGGCGCCATGCCGGTCTCCGGCATTTATCAGGCCGGGACGGTTACCTACATGGTCACCCGGTGGGGAGACTACAGCGGCATCTCATCTGATCCTGACGGCAACAGCGTGTGGGGCATCGCTGAACTCGCACAGACCTCCAATACCACAACCACTGCAATCGCCCAGATATTGAACGCGAGCCAGCCACCACCGCCGGGTGGCGATTTCACCTTGTCCGCTTCGCCCGGCAGCGTCACTGTCAAACAAGGGCAGTCCGCGAATTACATGATCACCCTCACGCCGCAGAACGGATTCCAGGGACCGGTTGCCTTGAGCTGCACCGGATTGCCGGCCAACACGACTTGCTCCTTGAACCCGTCTGCTGTCTCTGTAAGTGCTGCGGCACAATCGCAATTGACCATCGCAACTACGGCTCCCAAGACAAGTTTGGGACTGCGTTCCATTGTTTTTTATGCTGTGATGCTGCCACTTGCAACCTTGCTGTGGAGCGGCCTGCGAGGGCACAGAGTTGCCAGGGTGCTGATGATGGTCCTGGTCCTGGCGTTAGCAGTAGGTTTTTACACCGGATGCGCGGGCACAAGCACGCATACAACTGCCCCGAATCCCACGTCCACACCCGTGCCTCCTCCTTCTCCGACTCCCACACCTCCAGGGACATCGGGTGGAACGCCCCTGGGAACTCATACGGTGACGGTGGTCGGAACTTCGGGATCGTTGCAGCACTCCGTCCCGATTCAAATCGTGGTGCAGTAGCGGCTTTGAAGCGGCTTGCAGAAGATATTGCCTGGATGCAAGC
>QIAW01000268.1:516-7592 GCA_003225655.1 Acidobacteriota bacterium | reverse complement strand
AATGTAGTCGGACGGTTGTTGCCGTTGAATAATACCTGCGAGTCACTGAAGAAGTTGTTACCCGTCAAAGTTACCGTCTGGGAACTCCCAGCCGGCACACTTGTGGGCGAAATGCTTCTCAAGATCGGTATGTTGGATGAACCCTGGAGCAATGGGTTGATGATCGCGGCCATATCAGTGGCTGCGATCAGCTTCGCAATATACGAATGACCACTGTTAGGCGTCTGCATCCAGCTATTGGAGCCTGGTGACAATGAGGCACTGTTGTTAACGGTTGTCGTTCCGTTATAGCCGGGAACGGAGAAATTTGTGCCGATGCCACCGCGAACAGCAAACAGCAGAGCCACCTGCCCCTAGGCCGGGGTAGTATCGGAACTGTTAAAGAGGTCGTATGCGCGTTTGACCGGGTCTTTGGTGGCATCGGAGCTCAGTGACGGTCCTGTAATCACATCTCCGCCTACCTGGACCCCGACAGAGACAATTTCGCCGGGCCAATTCGCAAACACGTAGCTGGCGGCGTCGGCATCAACTCGGAAGTTATGTTCATTGCCGGATGGAAACCACCCGGCGGAAGAAACCAGGCGCCTTACTTTTTGCGCCACCAGTTGCACGCCGTTCAGCGGACTGATCGAGTCGGGCTGGCTTTGCAGCAAAGCTTGCAAAGGCTGATAGAAGCCTTCAGCCACGATGTACACGCTGTGGTCAGGCGCATTGGCCAGTGCTTGACGGTAGACGGTCACCGCGTCCGGATAGTTGGCGCGCGTATCTCCGGGTATTCCAAACTGATTGGTAATCTGCTGTGTGTAAACACTCATGTTCGAGTTTTCCACCACTGGCGTGAGTCCCTTGTGAGCGCCAACCGGGACGTTGGGATGGCCGTAATAATTGGCGATAGCGCGCATGCAGGGCGCGGTATAGTCGTTGGCTGATGAAGAAATTAACGCAAGCACATTGACCTCGCCACGGCTCGACAGCGCCCACATTACAGCGTGGTCGCCGACATCGTCGACGTCAGACGCCATATCAGAATCAATAATAAGGTTCACGGGTTGAACCGGCTCTTGCAATTGCGCAAACAACGAAATTGCAAAAAACAGCAAGAAGCATGCCAGGGCGGCAGTTGACAGCGGTCGTTTCATGGGAGTTATCCTCGTGATTTTGGTGATAAGGGTCTACGTATTGCGTGGCTGGAGTCCAGTCAGCAGCTTTTAACAAGAATGGAATTTGAAGCTAAGGCTTAGCAGCGGACGATCTTGGGTGAGCAGATTCCTCGGGTTGCGTTACGGGTATCAATGACAAGCTGCGATTCGCGCATGATTTTCTCGTAGTCGTAGTCAGAGTGATCAGTCACGATTACCACGCAGTCGTACCGCTCCAAGTTGTCGAGTGTGGCCCGATCCATTTCCAGGTCGTAGTGGCGGCCATGACCGACGTGCGAAAAATATGGATCGTGATAGTCGACCTTGCCGCCCTGCTTTTGTAATAGCTCAATGATGGTCAGCGCCGGCGATTCGCGCAGATCGTCGATATCTTTCTTATAGGCGACGCCGAGCACCAGAACCCGCGCACCATTCACGGTTTTTCTATGTTGGTTCAGCGCCGAGCTTACCGCGGCGGCCACGTGATACGGCATTGCGGCATTGATCTCGCCCGCCAGCTCAATGAATCGAGCATGGAAGTCGAACTGTTTCGCCTTCCACGAAAGATAGAATGGATCGATGGGAATGCAATGTCCGCCCAGCCCCGGCCCCGGATAGAACGCCTGAAAACCAAACGGTTTGGTCGAAGCCGCCTGAATTACCTCCCAGATATCAATTCCCATGCGCAAAGCCAGCAGCTTCAACTCATTCACCAGCGCGATGTTGACGCAACGGTAGATGTTCTCCAGAAGCTTGGTCATCTCAGCTACCGCCGGCGTAGAGACCCGCACGATGCGATTGAAGATAGTTCCATAGAGCGCGGCTGCCGCGCCGGCGGCTGCGGGATTCAATCCCCCGACCACTTTAGGAATATCGCGGCGCGCTATGCTGTCATTGCCAGGATCTTCCCGTTCCGGTGAAAACGCCACACAGAACTCATCTTGCCCAACCGCTTCACCGCGCGCGGCTTTGAGGTCCGAAAGATTATTTTTCTCCAAAATGGGAATCAACACCTCTTCGGTCGTTCCGGGATATGTAGTGCTTTCCAGCACAATCAACTGCCCCGCATGCAAATAGGGAGCAATAGCATCTGCGGTTGTGGTGATGTAGCTGAGGTCCGGTTGGTGGCACTTATCCAAGGGAGTAGGCACACAGATGATGACCGCATCCATATGCCGGATATGACTGTAATCCGAAGTGGCTGTGAACCCCTGGTGTCTGGCCGCCTGAATATCGGTCGGGGGAATGCGAAAAATGTAAGATTCTCCGCTGGAAAGGGTGGAGACTTTGCGGGCATCAATATCAAAGCCGGTCACCTGAAAACGCTGCTCGGAAAACAGCAAGGCAAGAGGCAGGCCGACGTATCCCAAACCAATGAGCCCGATGCGCGCCGTGCGGTTGTCAATCTTTGTATGGAGATTCTCAGCGATCGCAATTAGATTGTTCATAGTTCGATTGACTCAAATGCAGAGGCGATGGAAGCCCTGCCTGGGAGACTGGCGACTTCTGTTCGCCTTCGCCCAAACTTTCCTTTCATGGTTTCAACCCGGTCAAACACCGATTGCAATTCCAGCTCCAACTCCCACAGGCTGGAGTAAAGGTTTTTACGAAAGAGATGTCGATAGTCACTGACTGCCGTGCCCGTCAGGTTTTCTCCGCCAAAACATGAAACAAAATGCGAATACACGGACATGGCCATTTGCTCTGCATCCGAAGAAATATTTTCGTGTTTACCGAAAGGAAAGGCGAAAAAGTTTACTGGCTTACCGAGGCGACACTCCAAATCATTTTTCGACCCAACCAGCTCCCACTCTAATTTCACCCGCTCCGTCGAGGCGCAATCGCAATGTGTACGTGTGTGGCTGCCAAATTCCCCGCCTCGAACGCTCCAATAGTGAATTTGCTCCCATGTCAAAGGGAGAACCCCTCTGATCCCATGGGCCAAGTCGTGTTGGAATTCATGCTGCATTTCAACTGGTTGCGTGGCAATAAATAATGCAACCGGAATTTCCATCTCATCGGCTACTGCCCGCAAGCTTACGAAATTGTCTACATAGCCGTCGTCAAAGGTAAGGACGACCGTGGGTTCCCTTACCTCGCCCGAACCCAAGAGTTCAATTGCCTGGGCGAGACTCACGATCCGATAGTGCCGCTGCAAGAATCGGGCAACTTGCCAAAACTCTTCTGTAGAGATGCCCATGCGGTGGGGACGATCGCAAACCAAGTGATGCGCGAGAATCAACACAGGATATTGGCCGCGCCATCGACGATACCAGTTTTGGATTGCAACCCCTGGAGAGAACAATAACGTTTCCACACAGAGCTTCCAGACACTCCGGAGGCGCCGGTTGGGGCGTGCTGCTTGCGCAACTTGAGCCCGCGTGTGTTCGAGTGGGATTAGATACGGCGAAAACATCTCGTCTATCCACTTCCCTACCGCTTTGGAAGCGTCAGCCGGGTTCTCTGTCTGTAGAGTTGTGATGGTTTGTACAAGCATGTCATCGGTAATCAGATCCGTCTTGAGCGCATATCCTGCCAAACCATCGTAAGGTTGTAGCGGTACGGCCAGACTCGCAAGACTCAATGCTGCTTCTGAACCTCGGGCAAAGTATTCGACCCTAATTTCACACGGTAGTTCGGTTTGGGTTCTATCAGCGTTGAGCTGCCGACTGCATGCACGGACTATGCCCTGTGAAGGAATCGCCAATAGCTCAGGGCTCAAGAAAAGTTCTCCGAGCACGAGAACCATTCCGGCATTTTGCCGGTGGATGAACTCTGGAAGGCCGGGATCATCGATATTTCGAGCCAGCAAGAATGGCCACTGCGCTTGGCGGCAATTTTCGGTCAAGTCCGCGATCGTGAATCTTCTCGTATCATTCAGACCACGTGGACACCCGTGGATCAACCACACGATCCAATGCAGGAGCTCTTCAAGCGCGGGACGGAATAACCGCCTTAGCTTCGGGAGTGCATGAGCCGATGGGAAACTACGGCCCATACTCCCACTCGCGATAAGCCATTGTGCCAAGGAGAGTTTTTCTGCAGGCTGCTGCACGATCCCGCAGATTTTCGCACCCGGTATCTCTTGCGTGATTCGACGGGCGATCTTCCATGTCCGCAAAGGACGGGCGCTGGAGAAGAGCAGAATGCGTTGAGTCTTCGTGACGGTCATTTGTTGGCCTCAGGCGAGCACTTTCTGTATCCCGCTCAACGAAGTGTTTGTGAAATTCGGGAACACATAGTCTGCACCCGCCCGCCGTAGTGCTTTCGCGTGGAGAGAATCTGCAATTCCCAGGCATTTCATGCCGGCAGCCTTTGCCGCCCGAACCCCAGAGACAGAATCCTCGAACACCACCGACTCGAACGGTTGCACCTGCAGTTTTTCAGCAGCCTTGTGGAAGATCTCGGGGTCGGGTTTGCCCAGAGCGACATCATTGGCAGTCACCACGGCCGCAAAATATGCCCTGAGGCGCAGCACATCCAGAATGCGATGGACGCGTCCTGCGCTGCCATTAGATGCCAAGGCGACGGGAACGGCCGCACCATGTAGTTCGATAAGCAGCTCTTGAACGCCGGGAATCGTTTTCAAGCTTTGCACCTCCCCGGCAAGCAGCCGCTCCTTCTCCTGGCCGTAGGCACGAACTTCATCGTCGGTCAGGCCGCCAAAGAAATATCGCAGAATCTCCTCTTTCTTCCTGCCGTCTCGCACAAATTCAAGCTCCGCGTCAGTCACAGACTTACCCGCCGAGCATAGAAACTCTCTCCAGACCTTGAGGTGGCTAGGATGGCTGTCGACAACGACTCCATCCATGTCGAAAATTATGCCCTTCAGCATTCTGTGACAATTGCAACTAGAGCGTGTTTCAAAAATATCCGCGAGATGATTTATAGAGCGACCTCAGAGGCTGAAGCCCTTATTTTTAGGGCTTTTTTCGGCACGGATAAATCCGTGCCCTGATACAAACCTATTTTTTGAAACACACTCTACGCCGAAACGGGAACTCTCCATCCCGGCCAGGTCAGTTGTGCGCTCTGGTAGCTGGCAGGTGTTCCCACATCCACGAGGTACTCAGAAATCGGGTAAGCGGCCATTTTTCCTAACAGCTTAGGCAAAACATCAAAACCAATGTCGGCAGGGATTCGATGAGGAATTACGTCAAAAATCGCCGGGGTCGCCAACAGAATCCCTGAAAAGGCCAGGTTGCTTGAAGGATTCGCCGGCTTTTCGACAAATTGCTGCACAACGCTCGCATGGTCAACTGTCACGATGCCACATTGCGCTGGGTTAGCGACTTCATAGACTCCCATGGTTGCTACGAGGCTTCTGCTGCGGTGAAACTGCAACATCCGCGTGAGATCGACATTGGTCAGAACGTCACTATAGAAGATCCAAAAATACTGCTCAGACAGCGCCCAATTTCGGTTTACCAGCAGAGTTCCTGCGCTCCCAAGCAGCATCTCTTCCTCGGTGATGCGCACCTTGATGCGGTCACAATGTTCTCTCAGATAGCTGTGCACGACATCAGAATGAGAATGCGTATTCACAAGGACCTCGTCAATACCGTGCTGCCGGCACAGTTCAAGCCAAATTCCTAATAAAGGAACATTCTGAATTGGCACCAGACACTTGGGAATGGTATCGGTCAGCGGACGCAAACGTTCGCCTTTGCCTGCAGCGAGTAAGAGGGCCTTCATACGAGGAACTTGAAATGATTTACCGCAGTCACCCTGAGACCTCGACCACTGGGCGGACCCTCGGCAGCAAGAGTGCTCGGTCTTGTGGAGTCAACCACATCGCCCATGCGCCGGCGATGGTCACAGACAAAGTGAACAGACCCATAGCGATGCAGCGCACCAGCACCGGTCCCGGTATTAAGGAGTGGACCATCCATGCTGTCATCAGAGCCGCGGCCGCTACCACGGCGAACCCCAGCCAGAAACGCCGAGCGAATGCAGAGTAGGACTCGCCGATGATATTGCAGGAGGCCTTAATGACGAAGTGATAGCAACCGAATGCTTCACCCAAGGTCAATCCCACCGGCACAGCCCAAAGGCCCAGCGGCCGCAGCAGCATCGCTACCAGACCGATACCACAGATTGCAGCGAAGAAGTAGCTCACTGCCTGGACCTTGTGTTTATTGGTTGCAACAGCAATGGTCGAGCTTGCAGCCCATGGTGTCTGGAATGCCACGAAAACCAGGAACAGGCGCAACAGCATGGCATCAGTCTCGATGCGGCCACGAGTCCACATATTGATGATCTGAGGACCTTCGTACCAGAGGCTGGCAACCAGCGCCAGAGTAATTGCAGCGGTTCCGGCGACCATCATGCGGTGGATCTTGCGCAATTTTTCAAATTCGCCCAGGGCTTCCATCCGTGCCAAATCGGGACACAAGGCCAAACTGATGCTGTACAGCGCCTGACGAATCACATCAATCACGGTCTTCGAAATAGAGAGCACGGCCACGGCCAAGCCACCCATTACGGCAGAGACCAAGACAATGCTTCCCTGGAAGGCAATCAAATTCCCAATCAGCAGCAGGCAGAACAAGATGCTGGGATGAGTGAGTTCCTTCAGAACCGAAAACCTGGCTGCCGCAAAGCCGGGAAAGAGCCTAGGAAAACGGCGGCGAATGTCAAACAGCACGAATAGTGCGGTTGCGGCGACAGTGAGCACTTGCAGCGAGGCAATGGCCAGCATTCCTCCGCCGCGGATGAGGACGAATGCCGAAAGCACGACGACAAATATTTGTTGAGCATTCGCGGTCCATTGCGAGCGCGCCAGATCGCCCGTGGTCTGGCAGGTGGCGGTAAGCAGCCGCATGGGCATTGTCCACATCACATAGGCCGCGAGCAACGCAATGACGCTCGCGGCAATGCTGGGCTTCGTGAGTTTCAGTCCGATCCAGTAGGGAATCGGTAACAGCCACGCTATGC
>QIAW01000268.1:0-490 GCA_003225655.1 Acidobacteriota bacterium | reverse complement strand
TTCCTCCAGGTTCTTTCGGGCATAGGCCTGGGTTAGCCGGTTGACGACCGCTTGCTGCATTCCGATATCGAGACTGGATAAATAACCGACCGCGGCGAAAAGCGCCACATACTCTCCGTAGAGACCTGCCGACCAGTACCTCAGGAAAAGAGGAACCAGGATCAGCGAGCCTACTCGAGCAATCGAGTGTCCAAAAACGATGGCGTTGGCGGCGTGCAGGATACGGCGAATCATTCACAGGGTCTCGTTCGCAAGGCCGTTTGATTGTGGTTCAAACTACTTTCGGAAGACTCTCAATAGCGATGGATCGAATAAATTCCGCAGCAACATGGAACGTGGTCTCTCATCGGCAGCGCTGAGCAATGAGACAAAAAGACTCTTATCTTTCGGCCAGCCTGCCTCTACCGCTCGGCAATCATCACAGGCGCCGCCCTGAGGATGTGCGATCTTGCGGGCGATTTCGAGCAGTCCGGGCTGGAATAGACGATCA
>QIAW01000267.1 GCA_003225655.1 Acidobacteriota bacterium | reverse complement strand
GACCATTGACGTCTTCTACGTGCACAATCCGGAGTCGCAATTAGGGGCGGGCGTAAGCCGCAGCGATTTCCGCCATCGTTTGCGCGACGCATTTGCCGCGCTGGAAAAAGCGGTGAAGGCGCAGAAGATCCGCTTTTACGGATGCGCCACCTGGAACGGCTTCCGCCTGCCGCCGGCGCAGCGCGAAGCCATGAGCCTTGAAGACGTGGTAGCTGCGGCGCGCGAGGTGGGCGGCGATCATCATCACTTCCGCTTTGTCCAGTTGCCTTTTAATCTGGCGATGCCCGAGGCCTTCGGCGTGAAGAACCAAAGTTTCGGAAAAGAGATGTTCTCGCTGTTTGAGGTCGCGCAAAAAATGGGAGTCGCCGTGGTCGGCAGCGCCACGCTGTATCAGGGAAAGCTTACCCAGGGCTTGCCCGAAACGATCCGGCAGAAGCTGGGTACAAGCAACGACACGGAAAGCGCCATCCAGTTTGCGCGCTCAGCGCCGTGGATCGCCGCCGCGTTGATTGGCATGGGAAGCAAAGAGCACGTCGCCACTAATCTGGCGGTGGTGGCAAAGCCTACGGTGCCGCGGGAACAGTGGGAGGGGTTGTTTCAGTAGTAGAACAGTACTCGGTACTCAGTGAGTCGCGCCGAAAAAGAATTATAGAAAATTAAAGAGCCTGGGCTAAAGAGGCTACGGAAACAATTGTTCTTTGCGCTCCGCGCATGCCTGCGGCAGCAAGGAACCGTTAGTTTGCAAGCATTTTACGGCACGACTGAAAGTCGTGCCTGACACGTCTTCACGCCCGTAGAGCATTTTTCCGCAGCTTGTAAAACCCAAATTCTCTAAACCTTTTCCCCAGGCCTGAAGGCCGGGGCTCCACCTATTGCGGAATCTGGACTGGAAGCTGGGATGAACCGCCTTTGACGCCAATCATCTTCATCATGGCCTGCTGGCCCAGGGGGCCTTTGGGATCTGCCTTCTGTATCTCCTGATACAGCTTGCGGGCCTCGTCTGGCTGGGTGCTTTCGTAGGCGCTGGCCAGCTCAAATTGTGCGGTGGTTTTAGCGACCTGGTGGGTGGGGTGATCTGCCAGGTCTTTATAAAGGGCAATCGCCTCCTGGTTGCGATTGGTAGAGCGGTACAGGGACGCCAGGGCAAGCTTAGCCAGCGACGCGACCTCTTTATCACCGGAAGCAGCCACCTGCTTGAAGGTGGCTTCAGCGGCGGCGTTGTCGCCCTTCTGTTCCTGAGAGACGCCTGACAAATACCGCGAAATTTTTCCCGCATGGGTGTGCGGATACTGGCTGGCGATGGACTGTAACTTTTTCTCTGCGGCCTGGCCGCGCTCCTTGACGGAGCTGTAGGATTCTTCCTTTGAATCCGGATTAGGATCAGCGGCCCCGATTCGCGCATTCAGGGTCTCTATCGCCGCGCCCAGATCGGCTGAGGCCTTCTGTTCGCGATTCTCCATGTAAAAATAGCCGCCAAGCGCGATGGCGATGATGAGCGTGGCCACGAGTATGCCGCCCAGCACGTTGACGCTGTGTTCCCGCATCCAGGAAAAAGTGCCCTGGGCGGTTTCCGCAAATCGGTCTTCTTTCAGGCGATGACGAACTTCACTGCGCACGAGTGTTCCTCATAATTAATCAGGGTGAGAGTCTCTGCATGGATAGCGAGCAGATGAACAAACCATTAGTTTAACACGCCATTTTCACAATTACTCTCTCCTCTTTCCAGGCGACAGTGGTACAGGGATATTCCCCCACGGGAAGTATGGGCAAGAGCCCACACGGCAGCCGGCAAGATGCCCGCGCTACTTCAAGCGGAAAAGCCCTTTTCAAACAACCTCGCTCCCCGGAACCGCCTTCCAATATCAATAAGGAGTAGTATTCCTACATACCTGCCTAGATCGCCACTGAGTCAAGTCTTACCCACGTCTGGGTAGATCGTGAGGCGTATATTATGCGAAAGTTAGCTATCGCAGTTGTCATCATTCTGGCACTGGTGGTGGTTGTTGCCCTGGTTCTGCCCTCGGTTATCGATGTAAACAGTTATCACGACCGCATTCAGGCAGAGCTGCAGCAGAAGCTGGGCCGGCCGGTTTCGCTCGGCAGCCTGCATCTTTCCATCCTGCCACTGTATTTCAGCGCCGAGAACCCGATCATCGGCGAGGACCCCAACTTTCCCACCGGCCGCCCCTTTGCCCAGGCGAACCGCGTGGATGTGAGCGCCGCCTTGTGGCCGCTGCTGCATAAGGACGTCCAGATCAGCTCCCTGGAGCTCAAGCAGCCCAAGATCGAATTGGTGCGCAATGCCCAAGGGATGTGGAATTACGCCAGCCTCGGCCGCAGCTCACAGCCCGCTGCTCCGGCGCAAATTCCGGTGCAACCCGCGCCACAGCAGCCCTCAACGCAGCCGAGCGGACAAACTACAGGGCAAACCGGCTCCAGCAACCAGGCGTTCTCTTTGCAAGACCTGAAAATCACCGATGGCCAGATGGCGCTCACCGATTACCAGAAAAAGCAGCCGCGCACAGTGTATGACCACATTGATCTGCGTCTCGTCGGCTACGCTCCTGACCGTGCCTTCGACCTGGAAGCGGCGGCGCACCTGCCCGGCAAGGGAGCACAGCTCATTAAGCTCGAAGGCAAAGCCGGGCCCATCAACAACGCCCAGAGCGCCAATACGCCCTTTGATGGTAGCCTCGAATTCTCTGAGGTCTCGCT
>QIAW01000266.1 GCA_003225655.1 Acidobacteriota bacterium | reverse complement strand
ACTGCTCGACATTTTCGTGACCAACATTACCGATGACTATATGCGGGAAGGAAACTTTCTCTGGCACAACAACGGGAACCTGACGTTCACCGATGTGGCCCGTGAAACCGGCACATATGATACGGGATGGGGATGGGCCGGAAAATTCTTCGACTATGATAACGATGGCTGGCTCGATCTCTACGTGGTGAACGGATGGGTCTCTGGCGGCAAACAGAGTTATGTGCCTGACATCTTTGCCATGATCATTAAGCCGCGAGTGGATTTTGCCGACGTGCGCAATTGGCCTCCGATCGGGAACAAATCATTGAGCGGTCATCAGAAGAAGCGGCTCTTCCATAACGAGAATGGACATCTCTTCAAAGATGACGCCGCCCGCCATGGCCTGGATTCAACCAGAGACGGACGCGGCGTTGCCGTTGCCGATTTCGATAATGATGGCAGGCTCGACCTGTTTGTCACCAACGCGGATGACGAGCCATATCTTTACCGCAATACTCTGCCCACCGGAGCGCACTGGATGGGATTTCTGCTGGAAGGAACGAAATCAAACCGGTCTGCCATCGGCGCGCAGGTGCGGTTGACCGCCAACGGCAAGACCTATCTGCGCTATGTAAATGGGGGAAATGGTTTTGCCAGCCAATCGACAACCAGGGTCCATTTTGGCTTGAGCGAAGCTAAAACAATTGATGGCATGGAAGTGCGTTGGCCTTCCGGACTGAAACAAACACTGCCCGCATTGCCTGTCGACCATTGGTACAAGCTGGTCGAAGGCCAGCCGACAACCAACCTTCACTTCTGGGAGCCAAAGCCAAAACAATGATGACCCATAAATTCAACTGTCACCTGTTCACGGTGCTCATCGCCGCCTGCCTGCTGCCGGCGCCGTTACGCGCCTCCGATGCCGACTACCAGGCAGGCCTGAAGGCCATGGCCGCCAACGACACCGAAACCGCGCTGCACAACCTGGAGCTGGCGGTTGAGGGTAATCCTGATAACCTGCAGTATGCGAATGAGTACCGGCAACTGGTTATCCACAGCAAGGAGTACGATCGCTCGCTGAAATTTTTCGAAAAAGTGACAGTGGAGCATCCCACGTCCGCGAATCTCTACCTGAATTACGGATTTGCTTACGTGGATAAGATTCCCATCGCCGGCTCGATTACCCAGGTCATTCTGGCCAACAACGCGCTCACCCAATTTTCCAAGTCAATCGAACTGCAACCCAGTTGGATCGCCTACTACACGCGCGGCGCGAGCTATCTGTTCTGGCCCAAAATATTTAATCGGGCCGCCTTCGGCGTGGCCGACCTGGAAAAAGCCCTCGACCTGCAGAAGACCGGGCCTCAACGCAGCTACTACGTAAGAACTTACATCAGCTTGGGTGACGGCTACTGGAAGACCGACGACCTGAAAAAAGCGCGGGCAGTCTGGCGTGAAGGATTGAAAACGTTTCCCAATAGCGCGCAGCTTAAAAAGCGCCTGTCGCTGCGAGGCGAGGCGCTTCAGCACGCAATTGAAGCGGGCTTCGATCCCGATGTGCGTGTCAACACCGATCTCAAGGAACTATGGGTGCAAAACTGAGGGGCGCAAAGCTGAGGACGCGCCTGTGCGTATTAACGCTGTGCATCAGCGCGCCGGTGGGGGCCGCGAGCGGCGGCGGGCGGCGGGCGATTCGATTTGAGGAGGTCGGGGCAAAGGCGGGCGTCCGCGTGCGGCATCATACGCGCACCTTTCATGGCAAGAATGCCGGGATCCTGCACATGTTCACATCGGGCGGGGCCGCCGTAGCGGTGGGCGACTACGACGGCGATGGCTATGAAGATATTTTTGTCACTGACTCGGACATAGGTAAACCCAATCATCTTTTCCATAATAACGGCGTCCACAATAACGGCGTTCACAATAACGGCGTTCGCAACGGTACAGTAAGCTTCACCGATGTAGCCGTGCAAGCGGACAATGACGGCAAGCTCGATCTGCTAGTGACGCGCTTCGGCACACCCATTCTTTACCACAATGAAGGCAACGGCAGATTCAAAGACGTTACCGCGTCTTCCGGGCTCAACAAGTTCGCCAACACCATCGCCGTGATCGCTGTGGATTATGACAATGACGGTTATCTTGACCTGGTCTTCGCCAATTATTTCAAGCCGGTGAACCTGCTGGATTTGAAGGACCCCCCCGTGTTGCCCAACGATCTGGACAATGCCACGAACGGCGGCGGGGTCACACTCTGGCGCAACACCGGGAAAGGCACCTTTGAGGATGTCACTGAAAAAGCCGGCCTGGGGAAGGTAAACGGCTGGGCGCTCGACGTTGGTCATGGCGATTTTAATAATGACGGCCTGCAGGATATTTATATTGCGTGCGACTACGGCACCGACCACATCTTCTTCAACAACGACGATGGAACTTTTCGTGAAGTAACGGAGAAAGCCACCGGCTGGGACACAAAAAAAG
The DNA here is from genome assembly GCA_003225655.1 of Acidobacteriota bacterium. GTDB lineage: Bacteria > Acidobacteriota > Terriglobia > Terriglobales > Acidobacteriaceae > QIAW01. Next base: position 1,206 of record QIAW01000266.1, on the reverse strand, counting down.
GCATGAACGTCGAAGTGGCTGATTACGACAACGATGGCTGGCTCGATATCTATGTCACCAACATCACCGATGAATACATGAAGGAATGCAACATGCTGTGGCACAACAACGGGGACGGCACATTTACCGACGTTGCTAAAGAAACCGGGACTTGCGAAACAGGATGGGGCTGGGCCGCCAAATTTGCCGACCTGGACAACGACGGATGGCAAGATCTGTTCGTGGTCAACGGTCTGCGCTCAGCGGGACCAGAGAGTTATGTTACGCGATTGCTTCCCTTTCTAACCACACCGGGAGTTGATTTCAGCGATATCAACAATTGGCCGGAGATCGGTAACCGGAGCTGGAGCGGCTACCAGAAAAAACACCTGTACCGCAATCTGGGCAACGGCGCGTTTAAAGATATTTCAGCGGAAGCCGGCGTGAATAATGATTTGGATGGGCGTGGAAGCGGGGTGGCAGATTTCGACAATGACGGCAGATTAGACCTGGTGCAGACCAATGCTGACCAGCCTCTGCTTCTCTTCCACAACATCACCGCGACACGCGGTAATTGGGTCGAACTCAAATTGATTGGCGTCAGGTCGAACCGGGATGCAATTGGCGCCCGCATAACCATTGAAGCCGGTGGGATGCGGCAAATCCGTGAGGTTGACGGCGGCAATGGCTATGCCGGAGAGAGCACGCGGCGCGTACACTTCGGGTTGGGGAAGATGAACAAGCTTGACCGAGTGGAGATCAGGTGGCCCAGCGGCCTGAAGCAGCAGGTTACGGTCCCAATCAACCGGATCAGTTACATAGAAGAAGGCGTGGGGGTCGTAACACGATGAAAAGAACGCGTTGCCTGAATCTCCCATCATTGCCCGCTTCCATACCTCTGCTTTTGTTTACGCTGCTTTGTTCTGCGCTGCCTGGCGCGGCGAAGAGGCCATCTGATGTACACGATGCTTTGTGGCATCGATGCTTTGTGGCATCACCGCAACCTGGGCAAAGCCTATTATGAAAATCCTATGACGCAGTTGAAGGCGGTGGAAGAGTTCAAGCAGGCGGTGGCGCTGGCTCCCGATTCGGCACGCGACCGGGTCAACTACGGGCTGGCGCTTCTGCGCGCTGGAATGACAAAGGAATCAGTCACAGAGCTGGCCAAGGCGCAGAAGCAAGACCCCTCGATTCCGCACACCTGGTTCAACCTGGGGATGGCTTACA
>QIAW01000265.1:7026-23691 GCA_003225655.1 Acidobacteriota bacterium | reverse complement strand
GAAGCAAGCTACCCCGAAAACCACATGGAGCCGGTGAACTTCAGCTATCGTATGCGCTATTTCGACAAGATGGGAGATCGCTATGTGGTCAAGAGGGGCATCAAAGAGCTGGTTCACTTCGATTTCCATAATTTGAAGACCGAATTTCTTCCCCAGCGGAATGACATAATCTTCTGCCGCAATGTGATGATCTATTTTGATCAGGCTGAGCAGAAGCGCCTGGTGAATAAATTCTATCGTTGCATGAATGCGGAGGGCTATCTGCTCACCGGACACGCGGAAAGCCTGTTGGGGTTGACCGATCAGTTCAAGATGATCCATCAGAATAGCGGCACTGTGTACCAGCGAACCGAGGTAGTGGATTGAGTTTCTTCGAAGAACATGGCGCGGATTTGAAGGAACTCTTTTTCGAGAGCGCGCAAGAGCTCTTGCAAACGATGAATGAGGAAGGCATGCGCCTGGAACAGAGTCCGCTTGACCAGGAGACGATCCGCAGCCTGCGCCGTACCGTGCATACCCTCAAGGGAGATTCGGCAGTCTGCGGCTATGGCGAAATCAGCGAACTGGCTCACGCGATGGAAGATGTGCTGACTCCTGAGATGGCCCGAAGCGGTAATGCTTCGATGGCGGAGCTGGTGCTAAGCGCCGCCGATGTATTCGGCGCCATGCTGGCTGCGTATCGCAACAATACTGCCCTGCCTGACGCGAATTCCCTGCGGCTTTCCATTCGAAAGATAGCCAGCCCGGGCGCACCCGAATCCGGTGCTCGAGACACAAGCTCCCACAAGAAGGGCGAGAGCAAAGAAGACAGGGTCGCCCGTTTTTCCTGGACGGAATACCAGCAAAGAGTAATCGATAATGCGGTCTCACAAGGGAAAAAGATTCTGCTGGTAACTGTGGCCATTGATGATCTTTGCCCGATGCGCGCCGCGGCCATGCAGTTGGTCCGCAATGTTCTGGAAGAGGCGGGAACTCTGCTGGCCATCCAGCCCGAGGATGCGTCAGCCAAAAACATCAGCATTGTTCAGGCAGCGGTGGCCACCGATGCGGATATTGACTGGCTGGTTCGCAAGTGCCAGATTCCCGCGGTGGTGAGCGATATTGCGGTACGTCCTTATCAAGCCGCGGGTGCGGGGCAATCAGCGGAAAGAGAAACAGCATCAGCGGCGGAGGACGATGAGGCGCCTGCGGTTGCCTCTTCTGCCGCACCCATCGCAACAGCCTCGGGACGGACTGGGACCGGGTCAGCACCGGGAAAGCTCGCAGCCGCGTCTTCCCGGCAATCAGCAGTCCAGGCTGCACCAGCAGCGCCGGCAGCGGCGGCCGCTACTGCGGATTCCATCCTCCGCGTTGACGTGGAGCGTATCGACACTCTGATGAATCTGGTCGGCGAACTCATTGTGAGCAAATCCATGTTGCTGCAGAACATGATGGAGTTCGACAAGCATTATCGCAAAGATCCGCTGCGCACTCGTTTTCACGACGCCCTCACCTCGCAGGCACGGATCCTGGCTGAGCTGCAGAAATCCGTCATGAAGATCCGCATGATTCCGGTAGAGCAGCTCTTCCGGCGCTTTCCACGTCTGGTGCGCGATGTAGCGAAGGCGCGCGCCCGCGAAGTCCGTCTGGAAATCAGCGGAGAAGACACTGAATTAGATAAGAGCATCCTCGATGTCATTGCCGAGCCGCTCACCCATCTGCTGCGCAACGCCGTGGACCACGGCATTGAACCGCCGGCAGAGCGCATCGCGCACGGCAAGACGGAGCACGGGAAACTGGGGCTGCGCGCTTATCACCAGGGCAATCAGATGGTCATTGAAGTCAGCGATGACGGGCGCGGTATCGACCGTAACAAGGTTGTCGCCAGGGCCATCGAGTCGAACAGCATTAGCCGGGATCAGGCCGCACAACTTTCCGAACAGGAAGCGCTTGATCTCATCTTCCATCCCGGCCTCAGGACTGCGGAAACCATCACAAAGATCTCTGGACGCGGCGTCGGCATGGATGTAGTCGAGACCGTGCTGGAGCGGCTCAAAGGATCGGTCTATATCGAGACCCGCCCTGGCGTCGGAACCACGTTTTATCTCAAGGTGCCGCTCACCCTGGCCATCATTAAGGCCCTGTTGTTCAATGCGGGTCAGCGGCTCTACGCCTTGCCTTTGACTTCGGTGATTGAGATCGCACGCGTCTATGAACGTGATTTTCATCGCGTGGACCACCGCGAGGTGCTGCAATTACGCGAGCACGTGATTACCCTGTTGCGGCTCGGCAAATTGGATTCGAAATCAGCCCTTTCCTCTTCCCCCAAAAAATTCGTGATCGTGGTCGGCATGAATGGCAGTCTTTTTGGCCTGGTCGTGGATAAGCTCGTGGGAGAGCAGGAACTAGTCATCAAAGGGCTTGATGATCACTGGGTAGCCACAGACTTGGTGAGCGGCGCTTCCATTCTTGGCGACGGCACCGTTGTGCTGGTGCTGAATATGGCCGCCGTGATCACCAAGCTCGGGCGCGATCGGGGAATGGAGCTGCACAGCGGCAGGAAGGGGGCGACAGCATGAGCGGAACAATACGCGTGCTGGTCGTTGACGACTCCGCGCTCATGCGTAAGCTGCTGCCCCAGATGCTGCAGCGCGACAAGACGATTGAGGTCGTGGGCACAGCCATGGATGGGGCTTTTGGCATGAAGAAGATTGAAGAAGTTCAGCCCCACGTCATCACCCTCGATCTGGAGATGCCGCGCATGGATGGCACCGAAATGCTGCGTCAGATCATGCGTACGCAAAAGATTCCGGTCATCATTGTCAGCTCGCATTCTACGGCCGGCGCCGCCGCCACTTTTAAGGCGCTGGCGCTGGGGGCATTCGATTTTGTTTCCAAGCCTCGAGATGGCGCCCCGGAACGCATCGAGGAAATTGCTTCCGAACTCATCAGCAAGATTAAGGTTGCCGCCAAGGCCCGCGCCGGCCGCTGGCCTACCGCGATTCCCGTGAATGGCACACCCAAGCCGCTCCCTAAACCGGCAGTGCGATCGACAAGCTCGCCCTCCAGGATCATTGCCATCGGAAGCTCCACCGGCGGTCCTAATACGCTGCAGTATTTGCTCTCGCAACTGCCCGGCGATTTCCCCGCCGCCATGGCTATTGTGCAGCACATGCCGGAGGGATTTACGGAAATGTTTGCCCGCCGCCTGGATGAGGGTTGAGCCGCCACATGCGGGTGAAACGTATGCCGCAGGGAGATATCGCGGTGCTCTCCGATGAGCCTCCTGTGAACGGCCACCGGCCCTCGGTTGATCTGTTGTTTCGCTCTGTGGCCCGGGAGTTCGGCGCGCTCGCTATCGCCATTCTCATGACCGGCATGGGCGACGACGGCGCCGATGCCCTGGGTGAGATCAGGAACGCGGGCGGATTTACCATCGCCCAAAGCGAAGAATCCTGCGTGGTCTTTGGTATGCCCAAAGCCGCCATTGACAAGGGATTTGTGACCCGGGTGGTTCCGCTCGAAGCCATGGCTAATACTTTGCAGGTGCACTGTTCGGTTCCCGGAGCGGCGCCCGCGCATAACGAGTCGGGAACACAGAAGGAAAGCAGGTAGTCAGCAGGATGAAGAGTACAGTTTAATGGAGCTCGACAGAAACGGCGTGAACGAGCCGGCAGAAATGATAGGAACAAGCCGGCAGAAACGACATAGATAACAATGATCGGAAATAAAGCAAGTAATTCGGTGGTAGAGTGACAGAAATATGAACACAGGAAGCGGAGGAGTGGCTATGAGTCAGTTTCCGGTGCTGCTGCGCAGCACAGACCGGCAGCCGGTACGCTATTTAATTGTTGATGATTCCGTCTTCGCCCGCAAGAACCTGGCAAAGATGATCGAATCGTTTGGGGGAAAGGTGGCAGGGGAGGCCGGCGACGGCTGCACTGCCATTACAGAGTATGATCGGGTTCAGCCTGATATTGTGCTCATGGATATCACCATGCCTCAAATGGAAGGCATCGAGGCCGCCGAGCGCATTATCCGGCAGCACCCCCAGGCCCGCATTATCATGGTTTCATCCGTGGGCTACCAGGAAAACATTGTTGCTTCCTTGCAGAAAGGGGCCCGCCATTTTATACAGAAACCGGTCAAGGCGGAGCACCTGTACGACATCCTCAAGTACGTGCTTGGGGAGGATGCTGTGACCGCAGCGGCACCCCCCGCTTAATCAAATTCAGGAGAATGTCTTATGCGCATGGAACTGATCCAGCCCTTCATTAACGCCGCCGATGCCGTGCTGTGCGAAAGCCTGCAATCGCCCACCAAAATTGCCGATGTCACCATGGATGACGAAGCTTACCGGCGCAAGGGAGTGGCCGCCATGATCCACATCGTGGGCGACATTGAAGGCCGCGTGATCTTCGATCTGGATACCGCCACCGCGGTCAAGATCGCCGGCTTCTTTTCCGGCGGCCCGGTCGAAGCCACTGACGACCTGGTAAAAGATACCGTCTGCGAATTGGCGAACCAGGTGATCGGCAACGCCATCACTACCCTGAACGATCAGGGCATGCACTTCAGGGTTTCACCGCCCGTTCTCCACACCGCCGAAACCGGCGGTAAGAGCAGCGAAGACACCGAAGCCCTGGTCATGTGCTTCGATACGCCCAACGGCCGCGTATACATGAATATCTCCGTGCGCTACCATCGCCGCCGCCGGACAGAAAAGGTCGTGACCGCGTAAGACCGGCATTTTCGGCCGCAGTCTCAGACGCCCGCGAAGCACCTCTCAGGATAGTACCCCCTCCCCCTTGCATGCTAGGGTCCGACTACCCAAGACCACCGTTTCACCCGCGTATTTATTGATGAAAATCGATTTGGGGTGGGGGCCTTGCTGAGAGTCAGCTCCGAGCTCTACAGGGCCAAGCGGCTACAACGAAATGCCAAAACTCCCGCATTCTTGAACGCGGTTACAACCATGATGACTCACAATTTGCAGGAAATGTACGGTTTGATACCACTTGCAGAGTAATGTAGTGGGTTTCGCAATTCAGGAGCAAGGGCAATAAAAAATGCCCTCAAGCCACTCCGTCCAGTGAATTTTTCGATCATCCATGTGTCGTTTTTGATCTCTGGAAATTGGCGTGAATTGATGAAGGCGTTTCAGTCATCAAGGCCTGGCGCCAGTGTAGCTGCCTTACCGCAATTTCATCCGGCTGCAAGAAAAACCCTGCCCTAACAAAAAGCCAGGGGCGCGGCACCCTCGAGATTGATTCGTGAGAACCAGGAGAGTTCCATTTAAACCATATAAGAACTGCATTTTTGCGCCCCGATGACTAGGATCATTCGTACAAGTCATCGGGGCACTTTGGAGCTATTTCCCAACCGTTGCCATGCGGATGGGCACTCCGCTGGTAGTGAAGGGCGATCCAGGCACATTGCCCAGAGCACCGCTGGATTCAAACTTATTGCTGGCATCCACCACCACATTATCCACACCTGCTATGGCAGTCGCGGTGCCCGTGGGCGCGAGTGTTCCGTCTGCATTGATGCCATACGAGGTTACAATGCCGGTGGTGTTTGTCAGGATGGTGAACTTGCCCGTTCTATCCACGGCCATGTCGCTGAAATCACCTCTGAGTTCCGACGCCTTCGTCAGGTCGCCGGTAGCAGGGTTCACTGCGAACACAGTGACCTTGTTGTTATTCGGAAACGCAATGCCATTATTCTGAACGCCGATCAAATATTTGCCGCCCAGCGCAAACGCTAGATCAGTGTACTGATCGCAGCAAGTTGCCGGGAACTGACGCCCGGTATCGGTGAGCGTGCCCGTGGCCGGATCGCGCAGCAGCAACCTGATCCCGGGAAATTCAGTCGTATGGTGTTGCGTAAAGACTGCAATGTAGGCAAAGATGCCGTTGGGACTCATTGCCATATGTCCCACCGGCCTGTCAATGTTGTTGTCGGGAGCCTGGAAAATCATGTGTCCGGATGCGCCGTCAATCGCATACGTTGAAATCCTGCCGTTGATCATGGCGAACTTGGAGCCAGCATAGAGATGGGCGCCGGTGGAATCGAGCAGCAATCCGGTCATCGTGATGTCGTTGTTGGGAAAAGTGACCTGGTCGGCCATAGTGAGGGCGCCAGAGCTACCAATTGAGTAGGAAATTAACTGAATCGGAGTAGGACTGTGCTGTGAGTCGCCGATGAATACGAATTTTGGGTTCGCGACGATTTCGGTGGCAAAGGTGCCGGCGCTAATGGTTGAGATGGGAGCCAGCGATCCATTGTTGCCGATGCTAAATCCCTCCACGATGGCCGGTGTATTGGGATTCTCAATTGCGTAAAGGAACCCGGCCGGCGACGGCGCAGGTGTCGGACTCGGCGTAGGTATTGGAGTCGGTGTTGGCGTAGCTGCTGGCGTGGGGGTTGGCGCAGATGGTGGCGTAGTTCCGGTTCCAGGATTAGGAGCCTGACTGGTTGAATTAAAGTTTCCGGCGCATCCGGCAGCGATGATCAGCAAGCCAAGACACACGAAGAAAAGAACCCAAACTGCTTTCATGGGAAACCTACCTTGCAAGGTGCTGCAAGCACCCAAAGTTTTTACCAGAGGAGATTCTGCTTCTGTTAGAGAAAGACAAAATCTGTTCGGGTTGTAACAGAGCACAAGGATTTGTTTGGTGGCCCTGGGCGTGGACGGTATTTCTACGCATCAGACCTTATGGAAAGGCTCGGTGATGGCAGTGATCGGAGAAGCAATGGTCCAAGCCCTGAAGCTTGGCCGGGGCCACCCACCATGTTTGGGAGTCGGGAGGATTGCTTAGCAATACCCCCGTACAAAACAGCTCCCAGTCGCCGGTTGCCGGCGAGTCTTGAAGAGGGCTGAAGAGTAATGACATTGCAGAGCAGCGGGCTACACCCAGATTTGGCCCAGGGCGCGGGCGAAATTTCCGCCCAGGATCTTTTCGATGTCGGCATCGGAGTATTTGCGGCGGATTAGGCCTTCGGTCAGATCGAACATGCGCTGGGGATGGTTCAGGCCATCAATTTCTCCGCGAATCTCTTCGCGGACGGGCAGGCCGGTCTTATTCACTGGCTGATCGGTTTTTTGACCGGGCTGATCGGTTTTGTTCAAAGGTTGGTCGGTCTTGTACACAGCCTGGTCGGTCTTGTTCGCCGCCTGGTCGCTCTTGTAGCCGGTCAGCATCTTTCTTTTCAGGGCCGGCGGCAGCTTGTCGTAGCCGTCGAGATCAATGTCGCTGCCTACGCCTACGTGCTCCACGCCCACCAGCTTCACTACGTGGTCGAAGTGATTGAGCACGTGTTCGATGGTCACCGGTTCGGTGGCGCGGACGAACAGGCGCACGCCGGTGATGCCCATCACGCCGCCGGTCGCCGCCATTTTTTTAATGGCTTCATCGGTCTTGTTGCGGGGGTGAGGATTGAGCGCCCGGCAATTCGCATGGGTGAAGAGCACCGGACGCGCGGAGAGCTTGCAGGTATCGGCCGTAGTGCGCGGCCCGCAGTGGGAGAGATCGATGGCCATGCCGGTGCGGTTCATGGCGCTCACTACCTCGATGCCGAAGGGCGTGAGGCCGGTGTCTACATCCATGTATCCGCTGCCGATTGCGTTGCGCATGTTGTAGGTCAGTTGCGAGACGCGCTGGCCGAGGGCGTAAAACTCGGTTATATCCTCGATCTTGCGAAAGTGGTCGGCGCCCTGGAAGCCGAGAATAATGCCGATCTTGTTCTCGCGTTTCAGGCGGATGAAATCATCGGCCCGCGCCACCCGCAAAAAATCGTGGTTGAAGTGCCCGATAAAGCCATCCCTGGCCGCCAGCACTTTCCTGGCGTCTTCATAGGGCTGGACCCGTCCGGTACCCCATCCGATGTGAAACACGTTGATGCAAGATTCCTTGTAGCGCTCGAGGTCGGCGGCGGTAAACGTCTCGGGATGCGACCACCATCTGGCGGTGGGCTGATTGTGATCAGGAATGACGTCGGGAAAGGCGCCCAGCTTGAACTGGCTGAGCATATCAATCACCAGGGAGCGATGGACGAGGTCAATACAGCGGGTGGAATACGTCTGTGTGGAACCGGCAAAAAGCTGGAAGCGGCCGCGGCTGATGAAGGGCGCGGTAACAAGTCCCACCGCGACTGCCGCGGTGGTTTTGAGCAACTCTCGCCGGTCCATGTTCTTTATCTTACCAATGCATGCAATCTTACCAATACAAGCAACGCCACACATGAACCGGGAAGCGGAATGATTGAGGAACCTATCGGGTTCGACTCGGTTTTACAGTGACTGGTTTCGCGGACCGGCTGTAATCGAAACAACAGAAAGTCGCGGGCTCGTCTTCAACAAAGCCAGCGAGACCAGAAACATGGTGAGACATGCAGCATCGAGCCAGAGAAAAATACCGCGGGAAAGCGCTACCGGCACGATGGGATTAAAGAGTACAGCAATTCCGAAAAAGCCGGCTGCCCAGAGGCGTTTGCTCTCGCCTATGGCCTGCACGAACACCAGCCCCGCGCCTACACATACGATGAACTGCAGCGCGATTCTGAACTCCAGAGAAGAATGCCAGAAAAATACCGCCACGACCAACGTCGCGACAGAGAGCCATTTCATAGTTTCCGTAAACATGAGAACCTCGATTCTTTTAACTCCACCTCGTACAAACAGGGGAGGATGGAGTTGGCATCCTCCCCCAAGAACAACGCTGGTGCAATCTTCAGACTGCCACGCCGGCTTTGGCGATGCCTGCAGTTGCCGCGCTGACTGGAACAGGACCTGGCGCCGCGACGGCAGTAATCTTATGAAAAGTCGAGTGAATAACCTCAGAGACGCGGACCTTGGGCGTTCCATCAATCGCTTTTGCCAGAATCTTCAGCACTTCCGCGTATGTCGTGCTGTTGTATTTTTCCGCGTTTTCTTTGCTGTCCCACAGGCTGATGGCAATCACGTCAGTTCCGCCGGGCATGGCGAAGGTAATTTCGTCCTGAAAGCCTTTCTGCTTGCGCAGAACAGGAACTACTTCCTTCTCAAAAGTCTCAGTAAAATCAGCAAGCGTATTGGGCTTCAAATGAATGGAGATATTGCGTGCAAACATGTCAACCTCCTTCAAGGGTTGTTGGGTGGCTAAGAAGGAGAACTTCAGATGGACTGACTTAGTTCAGAGGACCTGAAAGAGGCAATATGTTAATTAACAGGTATTTCTTATTGCTGATTACGTTTCACTCCGCGAAAGCCCAGCTTCCGGCAACCACTGGAAAAATATTCATCTGGGGGCCTCCCTAATTTGAAAGTAACTCAGTCTCAGGACGCTATCCAAAAAATCGTGGTTGTACGCAACTTCCTCTCTCTCTGGCCCTCTCTGTGGGCGTAGAATTCTTATTAGGCTCCGGAGGGGGCATGGCGACCCGGGTTCCATCATTTGATCCGAAAGTTTTTCTCGCGAGTATCGGCCGCGGACGGCGGATGCTGGAATTTGACAAGAAACAAGCCATTTTCACCCAGGGCGATTCCGCAAACGCGGTCTTTTATCTTCAGAAAGGCAGGGTGAAGCTCACGGTCGTCTCCCCACGAGGTAAAGAGGCCACAATCGGGATGCTCGCTGCGGGAGACTTCTTTGGCGAAGGATGCATTGCAGATCAGCCCCTTCGCATGGCGACCGCCAGCGCAATGACCGACTGCACCGTGATCAGGATTGAAAAGAAGACGATGATGCAGGTGCTTCACCGGCAGCATACATTTTCAGATCTGTTCGTGGCCTACCTGGTGTCGCGCAATATTCGGTTCGAAGCCGACCTGGTCGATCAGCTTTTCAACTCGAGCGAAAAGCGGCTGGCCAGGATTCTGCTGCTGCTTGCCCGTTTCGGCAAGGAAGGAAAACCAGAGGCGCTGGTCCCCAAAATAAGCCAGGAGACCCTGGCAGAAATGGTTGGCACAACACGTTCACGCGTGAGCTTCTTCATGAACAGATTCAGAAAATTGGGGTTCATCCAGTATAACGGTGGACTGCACGTGCATAGCTCACTGCTCAATATCATCCTGCATGATTGAGCTTCTGATTCGGAGCTAAAGCAATTCCGGAAACTACCACCTTCTTTGCTTTCTTTGGGCGTCTTTTATGTTTCTTGGGTCTTCTAGGCATACTACATGATCGCAGATCCAGCGAATGAATACTGTCCTAAATTGCACAGTTAATCTATCCGCGTATGGGATATCCTATTTGCAAGCCACTTCCCTCCAGTTGAATGGGAATACGTCTGAAAAGCCAGACTGCACAACCCTCTGTAACGTATCGCCGCATGGGCGGCGCCATCCGCACGCTGTTGCATGTGCTCAATCAGCTTTCCAGCAGTTGGTAGATATGAAAGGCAGGAAGTATGGAATTCGAAAAGGCAATTGCGCTCGCGGTGGTCTCATCCTGGGATGACCTGGTCAAAACTAACGATGAACTTTGCACCGTGCGCATTGAATACCGCGATATATCGGGCACTTCGCTGGAATGGCTGAAGGTCTGGATCGTGAGACAGAGCGGGCACTGGATCCTGGTGTGCAATTACTCGACCAAAGCATCACGCTCTTCCCAGGACCTTCGTTTTCGCTTCGCGAACTCTTACCAGTCGGCAACTTTAACTCAAAATCTCGATTTCATCATGCAGAACCAGCTTCGCTTTACCCGCCGGGCAGCGGGAAGTTCCATGAAAGGCATGGTCGAAGTTGCGCCTCCCAACCAAGAAGATCGAACCAACGCGGGCACCTGGAGAAAAGCATTTACGGACGATCTTGCACGAGTGAGGTCCACACCCTATGCGAAACAAAATTAGGAACGGCACTCACCGTGTTTACGGAGATACCGTTGCTGATTCCCTGCGATCCGGAAAGCGGTTCCGGTGTCTTTCTGGTGGCCACAGGTGGCCGCAGGTTGACAATCGCAGCACCGAAGACTACGGTGGAGATGAGCGATTATCATTCCTGCTGCTCTTTCAGATTTTCTGGGCCAAAATCAGCCCCATCTGAAGCTGTCTCTCTTAGACACGTAATCGACACGTAATCGAATCGATTCACTTTTGGAGATTCATGGCAGCAAAGGTTCAGGTGGGCAGAATTCTGATCGAAGATCCCCCGCTGCTGAGTGGAGCGCATATGGCGAAACGACGTGGAAATCCGAACTGGTGTAACCCTCAGCCATTCGACTCATTGGCGATGCCCAGCGCGTTTGAACAAACGGTCAAGATTTTCAAATTGTCGCCCGAACAATATGTTGATTCTGCGGCCCTGAAAGAATGGGTGCTTGCGAACAAGCACAACAAGTTTGTTCCCGAACAATTGCTGGAAGCCTGGGGGTTCGATGGCTAACCTGGATCAGGCCGGAAATGGGCACGCACAACAGGAGGGCTTAACCGCACAAGTCCCCACCGCCCTTAACTATCTCTGCGAAGCTATCCAAGCGGCTGTTGCAGATCTGAATACGCGATTCAATGCAGGCCTCGAAGTGCGGCAGACGCAGACTACGTGCGAAGTGCATGAGGTGGGGAAAACCTCAACCCTCGTCGGCGTGGATTTAACGAACCAAAGCGATATTCAGTACAGTCATTTCATAAAGCGCGACAACGAAATACAGTCCGGGACGATGCATGTTTGTGCCGGTGAAGGTAGAGAAGGCCGCATCATGTTCCCAGACCTGCCACGCTCGCCTCTTCAAGTGAGTTATCAGGAAGCCTCAAGAAGGCTATTGAGCCCCACTTTCTAGGACTGGCTTGCTGACAACCCTTAGGTATCGCTCACGGCTCAACATCATTATTGCTTTAGAGGTCGCGCTTTCACTTCACAGGCCAGCGGCCAAGGATAGTCTGGATTGGTCAATATTGGTCAATTTAGAACAGTTTTTGAAATTCGAAAGCCCCATACTGCTAACTGGAGAACACCCTATTTAAAGATAACGAAGCGAGGTAACTCCACTCACGCTTTGCGTTGAAGGAGTGGAGTGGGTAATCCAATGGCGAATACACAAATTCGTCTCCTGGTCGTAGATGACGAACCAGCCCTGAGGGAGGTCATATCCTCTACTCTCGTGGCGCGCGGCTACGATGTTGTGACAGCAAAAGACGGCCTGGAGGCCTTGGACCAATTAGTAGAGTCGCTGCCCGACATGATCATATCGGATTTGAAAATGCCCCGGATGTCCGGCTTCGAGTTTCTGGCAGTTGTTCGCCAACGTTTTCCGCATGTTCCTGTGATTGCGACCAGCGGGGAGTTTTGGGGAAGCAAGTTGCCAGCCGGAGTACTGGCAGACGCCTATTTGGAAAAGGGCAATTATACGACGAACCAGTTGTGCGCCACGATTGCGGGATTGGTTGCTGCTTCTCCCATCAGGCCGCGACCAGCAGTGGCGCGTGCAAGCTGCTGATGCGAAAATAAAGTTTTCGCTGAAAGGAAACATGAACGAACCAATGATTGAAACAACAATTTCTAACAGGCCTCCGTGGGAACGCCCCTTCTGGAAGCCCACCAAGGGAAAAGGTTTTATCTTCTTTTACCTGATTGCCATACACGTGTTGGCGGTGACTGGACTGATTCTCTTTCCGCTTCCCAGCCTTCGTGTCGCCGGGCTGGCGTTGCTTTTCGTCTGCCTGGGGGGGCTGGGGACCACTGTTTGTTACCACCGCACCCTGTCACACCGCACCGTGAAGCTGAACAAGGTAATCGAGCAGGTGCTGATTTTCTGCGCAATGTTCAACGGCTCAGGCGCTCCGGCCAGTTGGGTCGCCTATCATCGGCACCACCACTCCAAGTCTGATACGCCCGAAGATATTTCCAGCCCCACGCATGGCGGGTTTTGGTGGGCGCACTTGCGCTGGCTGTATCAATCGCCTCGTGCTGATACGCAATATTGGTGCCCGGAATTCAACCAAGGTATCTATAAAGTGTGGACTTACGCTGAAGTACCCGTCATCCTGCTCTCGCTGTTCTGCGGAGCTGCCTTGGGATGGCAGGGCTTCTTCTGGATAGGCGCGGTTCGCCTTATCTATTCGCTGCATATGCAGTGCTTCGTCAACAGCCTCACACATTTGGGCCACAGCGCGGATGGAGATACCAGCCAGAATGTCTGGTGGCTGGGCCCGCTGCAAATGGCTGCCTGGGGCGAAAATTGGCACCGCAACCATCATTCCAACGCCGGATCGGCACGCTTCGGACTGCGCTGGTGGCAAATAGATTTCGGCTGGTACTTTATTCGGGCCCTGGAAGCCACGGGCTTCGCACATAATGTGCGGCGTCCAAGACCTGCAAACCAAACCGTAGCAAACTAGCGTTGGCGGATGTCCTTTGACAGCGCCTTCAGGAGAAACTAAAGATGAGCACCATAGCAGTTGAACGTCCGGAACCCGATGCAGCGCCCGAGAAGGCGAAAGCGAACCAGCAGGCTTCTGCAGCGCACCCACTCGATAAATTTGCCGAGGACAGACGAACCAAGAAAAAGATAAAGCGCGCGAGGCATAGAGCTAAATTGAGAAGGTCGAACACCAACGGCTAATCGGGAGCAGGAAATCGCAAAAAACTGCAATTGTGGGCAACAGCCGCAGGGTCAGCGAGCCCCGGTGTAGCCCACGACCAACGGCAGGAGCCGGGCGCTACTCTTTAACTTATTTGTGATTTGTTGCAGGAAACTTACTTGTGATTTGTTGCGCGAAGCACAGCTTTCAGGTGTACTATGAAGACGTAGCAGCTTCAGTTGTCCTCGACTCGGATAGACACATTTGCCAATTTGTCCTGCCTATTTCTGCTGAGAACAGCCTAAGTCCACCACAACACAAGGAGTACACCAGTGAAGAAGATTTACGTCGGCAATTTCTCTTTCAAGATGACAGAACCGGAACTTCGGGCGCTATTCGAGCCCTTTGGGAGCATCGAGAGCGCCTCTGTGGCGACCGATCGCGATACCGGGCGATCGCGGGGGTTCGGCTTTGTTTCCATGCCTAATGATGAGGAAGCTGAAAAGGCAATGGCGGCCTTGAATGGCAAGGAATCGGACGGACGGGCGCTCACCGTTAATGAGGCGAAACCACAAACCCAGCGGAGCGGATTCCGCGAGGGTGGCGGCCGAAGAGGCGATCGCAATACCCATCAGCGTCGAGAACCACGGTGGTAAAGCCCAGCGTTGCAAAACGCTTACGGCCGCCAGCCGAACCGCTCTCCGACGCTGCCACGGTTGAGACCATTGTCTGCGGCAATTGCGGCCAACGGTTTGCCATCCGCACGGGTCCGGACTTTCAGAACGCGGAGTTGATCAAAAAGCAAGCCGCCTGGGTGGCAGATCAGCTTGTTTGGGACCACATCCAGGAGCGGAAGCACCACGGCACCATTGAGCTGCCCAACCTGTAGAACTTCTGCTCGGACCTATATCGCAGCGGCAAACGAGAGCTGTTCCAACTGCGACTTGGCAGCTCCGCTCTTGAATTCTTCAATCAGGTCCACGGCCACGAACAGATTCGGCACCTTCGATGCCCCGACGGAAAGAAAGTTCATCCATTTTCCCGTGGCTTTGATGCAGAAATTCTGCCCGCGAACGTCTGCCGTTTCGATCTGCTGATACGGCAGCGGACCTTTGTTACCCCAACGCACACCTTCGAGCGAGAGCTGCAATTTGCCGAACTCCACAGGAATACCCTGCTTGACGCGCGCACGGAAATCGTTCAGCAAGCGCGGATTCACCCGCGACAACGCAGTCTTCATGAGCTCGCGATGATTTTGCAGATAGTTGTTGAGGCTGATCTTGGTCCCATCCTGGGAAATGATCTTTAAGAGCTGGGTTGCTTTAGAAGCGCCGGCCTTGCGGGCGGCGATGGAACCAATCAGGATTCCGATCAAACCAAAATGCATGCCCACGCTCTGGGCGGTAGTGGTTTGTGAGTAGCGCGTCTCTTTGACTTGGTCCCAGCGGATTTCCTTGGCTCCAAAAAGGCTGGAGCGCGCGATTCCCTCGTTGTGAACAGAGATAAGCTCGCGAGAGAGATTCCTCCACCAGAAAATGGAGAGCGCCGCGCTGGCCAGCAGCCCGGTGAACCAGCCGGGTTGCAGCAGTTTTTGCCAATCGGGCGCGACCACAGCGACTGCAATCAACCCTACCACTAGGATCGGCGTAAAGCCGATGAGTTTGAAGCCCGCTGAATAAGAGTAGACCTTTTCTGCCGGCGAGAGAAACATGGTACTCCTCCTTCGCTAACCTACACCTTACCTACAGCCCGGGAAGCCAATAGATGTTGCAGAGCGTACACGCTCATCTGTCCTTGCTGCAGCGCGGCGATCCCCTCGGCGGCGGCCAGGGCCGCGGCCAGCGTGGTGATGGTGGGGATGCGTTGGGTCACCGCCGCGCGGCGAATCGCCTTCTCATCGAACCAGGGATCGGGTCCATAAGGCGTATTGAGAATCAGTTGAATACGGTCGCCCTTGATCAGGTCTACAACATTCGGTCTTCCCTCTTTGACCTTATACACGCGATCCACGATGAGACCGCCCCGCTCCAGGATATCTGCCGTGCCATGCGTAGCCACCAGTTTGAATCCCAACTCAAAAAATCTTTTGGCGACATCCATGACGTTGGGCTTATCGCGGTCATTTCCGGCAGCAACCTGGGCCTTGGCAAAGGCCTCGCCGAAATTATCGGCCACGCCCATGACCTCGCCCGTGGATTTCATTTCGGGTCCCAATACCGTATCCACACCGGGGAATTTGTTCCAGGGAAAAACCGGCGACTTCACGTAATAGCAGTTTCCCGTTCCCAGGTCAGATTTCTGCTCGATATTCTCCGGCAGGAACTCGCGCAGCTTGCGTCCGGTCATCAGCCGCGCGGCAATCTTAGCCAATGGCACTCCGGTGGCTTTGGAAACATAGGGCACGGTGCGCGAGGCCCGGGGATTGACTTCGATCACATAGACCATATCGCGCTGGATGGCGAACTGGATATTCATCAGCCCAATCACCTTGAGGGCGCGCGCCAGTTTGAAGGTGTACTCGCGCATGGTATCGAGCAGATGCGGCGCAATGCTGACCGCGGGAAGCACGCAGGATGAATCTCCGGAGTGGATACCCGCCTCTTCAATGTGCTGCATGATGCCAGCGATGACTACGTCTGTTCCATCGGCCAGCGCATCTACATCAACCTCGATGGCGTCTTCCAGGAAGTGGTCCACCAGCACCGGACGCTCCTGCGAATATTCCACCGCCTCTTTCATATAGCGGACCACCGTATCTTCATCGTAGGCAATCACCATGGCCCTGCCGCCGAGCACGTAAGAAGGCCGCACCAGCACGGGAAACTGCACCTTGCGGGCGCCGGCAACGGCCTCTTCCACGCTGGTGGCCATGGCCGCGGGCGGTTGCGGAATATTCAGGTCGTCGAGCAGCTTGCCAAAGCGCTTGCGGTCTTCGGCAAGGTCAATGGATTCCGGGGACGTTCCTATAATGGGAACGCCCGCCGCCTTGAGCGGCAGCGCCAGGTTGAGAGGAGTCTGCCCGCCAAACTGCACGTTGACGCCAATCTCGGCGCCGCTCGCCGCCTCGTGCTCGTAGACCGCCAGCACGTCTTCCAAAGTCAGCGGCTCAAAGTAGAGACGGTCGCTGGTATCGTAGTCGGTCGAGACCGTTTCGGGATTGCAGTTGACCATGATGGTCTCGTAGCC
>QIAW01000265.1:0-6797 GCA_003225655.1 Acidobacteriota bacterium | reverse complement strand
TCAGCCAGGCTGGGATCTGAGATCCCCATACGCTTGGCCCGGCGCACCACCTCCGCAGGCACAGACTCGATAGGATGTTTCTCCAGCTCGAGCTGCATCTCGGTAATTTCCTTGAGCTGATAGAGGAACCAGGGATCGATCCCGGTCATTTTGGCCAGCTCCTTCACGGTGAAGCCCTGGCGTAGAGCGTAACGGAGATACTCCAGCCGCTCGGGATGCGGCGTCACCAAGCGCTGGGTGAGAATTCGCGGCTCGATTTTCTGTCCGCCGAAACGCTTGCCGGTTTCGAGCGATCTCAGCCCTTTCATCAGCGCCTCTTTGAAGGTGCGGCCGATGGCCATGACCTCGCCCACAGACTTCATCTGCGGCCCCAGGCTTTCGTCGGTCCCAGGAAATTTTTCGAACTGCCACTTGGGAATCTTCACCACCACGTAATCAAGCGTCGGCTCGAAGCACGCCGGAGTCTTGCGCGTAATATCGTTGCGGATTTCGTCGAGCGTATAACCCACCGCCAGCTTGGCCGCGATCTTGGCGATGGGGAAACCGGTCGCCTTCGAGGCCAGCGCCGAAGAGCGCGAGACGCGGGGGTTCATCTCAATCACCGTCATGCGCCCCGTGCTGGGATGCACCGCGAACTGGATATTGGAGCCGCCGGTCTCCACGCCGATTTCGCGGATGACCTTGATGGCCGCATCGCGCATCACCTGGTACTCGCGGTCGGTGAGCGTCTGCGCCGGCGCGACTGTGATCGAGTCGCCGGTGTGCACGCCCATGGGATCGAAGTTCTCGATGGAGCAGATGATGATCACGTTATCGGCGAGATCGCGCACCACCTCGAGCTCGTATTCCTTCCATCCCAGGACGGATTCTTCGATCAGCACCTGGTGCACCGGAGAAAGATCAAGGCCGCGGGTCACGATCTCCAACAGCTCCTCGCGGTTATAGGCGATGCCGCCGCCTGAGCCTCCCAGCGTGAACGAGGGACGAATAATGACGGGAAAACCAATTTTGCCGCTGAAGTCGAGGCCATCTTTCAGGTTGTTGACCAGTGCCGATTTGGGAACATCGAGGCCGATCTTCTGCATGGCATCTTTGAATACCAGGCGGTCCTCGGCCTTGTTGATGGCGCGGATCTTGGCGCCGATCAGCTCAATGTTGTACTTTTCCAGCACGCCGGCATCGTCGAGTTCAACGGCAAGGTTCAACGCCGTCTGGCCGCCGACCGTGGGCAGCAGCGCGAAGCCACGCCCCCCGCACAGCTCCGATTCAATGCGGATAATCTCTTCCACGTAAGCGCGCGTCAGGGGCTCGATATAAGTACGGTCGGCCATCTCCGGGTCGGTCATGATGGTGGCCGGGTTTGAATTCACCAGCACCACCTCGTAGCCCTCGGACCTCAGCGCCTTGCAGGCCTGCGCGCCGGAGTAATCGAACTCGGCCGATTGGCCAATCACAATCGGCCCAGAGCCGATAATCAGGATCTTCGATATGTCATTTCTACGGGGCATATTTTATGAATACTGTGTTCAATTCTTGTAATCTGCATTTTTGATCCGGACTCATAAGCTATGGTTCTTTCTTCGCGAGAGCACAGCTTCAGCCCTGCTTTTGTTTTGAAGGGGCGCGATTCAAAGCCGCGCCTTTTAAACACTTATATGTTTCACCTGCAGCAAAGCTCTCAACCTATGTCTTTCCCATACGAGAAAAAACTCTTTTCAATTTGCACTGACCTCAAACCCCTTGCACTCCACATTAAGCAACCTGATCTTGATCTCTTGGGCAGCATCCTTAGAGCGCGGAGTGATGGTCGCCAGCAGGATCCGCTTCACCTTTCCCGTCTTGATCTCAAGAAAGTACGTTCCCGGAGTGATAGTAGAGAGATCGAAAGCTCCCTTGGAATCGGTGGAGACAGAGATGAGCGGCTTGTCCATCTTGCGCCAAATTTGCGTCCCGGGACGCTGCGTTGCGGCAAAGATCCTGATCTGGGCGCTGGCCAGGGGCTGATTGGCCATGTTGACCAGCACTCCGCGGGCCGCCACGATCTCCCCTGGCGGAGCGGGAACGCAACTGGCAACAGCAAAAGGAGCGGCGGAGAGCGGAATCAACAACACAATCGCTAGGATTCTCCGCCTCATCTGTTGTGAAACTCCTCCATCATCTTGGTGAATTCTTTAAACAGATAATAAGAGTCGTGCGGACCGGGCGAAGCCTCAGGGTGATACTGCACGCTAAACAAGGGGAGGTTGCGGTGGCGCAGCCCCTCCAGCGTTCCGTCGTTCAGGTCAATATGGGTTTTTTCCACTTCGCTCTCGGGCAACGAATCGGGATCAACCGCAAAGTTGTGGTTGTGCGCCGTGATCTCGACCTTGCCGGTCATCAACTGCTTCACCGGATGATTGCCGCCGTGATGTCCGAACTTGAGTTTGTAGGTCTTGCCGCCGAGTGCGAGGCCGACGAGCTGGTGTCCCAGGCAGATGCCGAAGACCGGCGTGCGCCCCATCAGGCGGCGGATATTATCCTGTGCGTAATTGCATGGCTCCGGATCGCCGGGACCGCTGGAGAGAAAAACGCCATCCGGCTTGAGCGCCAGCACATCTTCTGATTTGGTTTCAGCCGGAACGACAGTGATGCGGCATCCTTCCGAGGCCAGCTTACGCAGAATGTTGTGCTTGATGCCGAAATCATAGGCGACGACGTGGAAGCGCGCGGGCTCATCTTTGACGCCGACAACTTCCGTAGGTTCGTGCGAGCGCTCACCGGTCTCCCATACGTAACGGTGCTTGGTGGTAACGACTTTGGCGAGGTCGGTGCCATCCATCTTGGGGATAGAACGCGCCTTGGCGACCAGCTTGTTGACATCGCTTTCGAGCGACGAGATCACGCCGCGCATCACGCCGCAGTCGCGCAGGTGGCGCACCAGGGCGCGGGTATCAATGTCTGCGATGACTGGGATCTTGAAGCGATCCAGGTACTCATCGGCCACCTGCTGCGAGCGCCAGTTGGAGCTGACCGGCGAAAACTCGCGCACAATCAGTCCTTCAATATAAGGCCGCGTGGCCTCGTTGTCTTCCGGATTTGTCCCGTAATTGCCGATCTGGGGGTTGGTGAGAACTACAATTTGCCCGGCATAGGAAGGATCAGTGAAAATTTCCTGATAGCCGGTGATGGAAGTATTAAAAACAACTTCGCCATAGCATTCTGCCTTGGCGCCGTAGCCTTTGCCGTGGAAGACCCTACCATCTTCCAACGCAAGGATCGTTTGCATTCGATCTCCAGGACGTAGATTTTATCGATTTTAGCAGAACCGGGGTTTAACCACAAAAATACACAAAGGAGATTCTTGCCGCGAATGATTGCGGATTCGGTGAGTGGGAATCACAGAGCAGGTAAAAACATGCGCCTTACAGACACAGAGAATCTTGGGCCTTTCAAAACGACGCAAACTCTGCCTCGTACTTTCCGGGAAAAAGCCAGTTGATGCCGAAGTTAACCCTGCGTGATGAAGATTGCTAACGGGCAGCCTTCATGCTATAACTTAAAGATTCAATAAAATTCAGCAGTTTACGGAGGTTCAGGTGAAGAGACTCTTTTGGGGAACCTGTGTCGTTGTGTTGGCCCTGGCCGCAGGAAGTTTTGCGCAGGGAACCAAGTGGACGGGTTTTTACGTTGGCATAAATGCCGGGAGCGCCGGTGGTACTTCTCACGCGACAACAACCACCATCTTTAGTCCGACCGGCTATTTTGCTACTACCAGCCCGCCCGCAATCGCCATTGCCGGCGCGCAGCGCCTGAGACCGAGGGGTTTTTCCGGTGGCGGCCAGGTTGGCTTCAACTTTCAAATGAGCCATTTCGTTCTCGGGGGTGAGACCGACTTCGGGGCTATGGATATGAACGATTCCCGGGTCAGTTCGGGGATCTATCCCTGCTGCGTCACAACAGGGTTCACCGTCAGGCAGTCGGTCAGGACCAATTGGCTGTTCACCGCGCGTCCCCGCGTGGGCGTGACTCTTGGCCCTGTGCTGGTCTACGGCACCGGCGGCTGGGCCATGACCCACACGAACTACAATGCGTTGTTTATCGACACCTTCGCGACCGCGCATGAGAATGCTCTCGTAAAGAAGAATTTGACCGCCGGGACCTTTGGCGGCGGCGCCGAGGTTCACTTTACGAAACGTTGGTCGCTGAAGGGTGAATATCTTTATGCCAACTTTGGCACGGTCTCGACGACGAGCACCAATCTCACGGCGAAATTCGGCAGTACGGTCATCGCATTCCCCACAAACGTCTTCACCCACTCCGACGATCTCAACATGCATCTGTTCCGCGCGGGCGTCAATTTCCGGTTCTGAGCCAAGCGGACGGCGCATGGATTGAGTCCACCAGGAAATCGAAGGAACCCACCGGCGAGCGCAGTGTCAACCACTGCGCTCGTTGTTCAAGATGGAAACCCTGAGAATGGGTTCGCCACGGTGGGTTTGCTGTCGCGATTGCGATCAGGATCATCTATCCTATTAACTTATGACCCCCACACAAACTCAGGTTGAGACCTCAAATCAAGAGCAATGGACGGCGGTTGACCACTATCTAACGGATTTGTTACTGCCCTCTGACCCGGCGCTCGAGGCTGCGCTCGAAGCCAGCGCCGCCGCCGGATTGCCCTCCATCCAGGTATCGCCTACGCAGGGCAAGCTGCTGCATCTTCTGGCTATGAGCTTGGGAGCGCGCAAGATTTTAGAGTTAGGCACGCTGGGCGGCTACAGCACCATCTGGATGGCGCGGGCGCTGCCTGCCGGTGGACGGCTCATCACACTCGAAGCCGATGCCAAGCACGCCGAGGTGGCCCGCGCTAACATTGCGCGCGCCGGTCTGGCAAATGTCGTTGATCTGCGGCTGGGACGGGCGCAGGAGACCTTGCCCAAGCTCGCTGACGAAGCTCCTTTCGACCCGATCTTCATTGACGCCGACAAGATGGGATATCCTGAATACTTTCAATGGGCGATGAAGCTCACGCGCCGTGGCAGCGGCGACGCCAACGTCCAGGGCGCACGCCGCTTCTACGAGATGGTCGCCCGCGAGCCGCGCGTCAGCGCGACCGCGATCCAGACCGTGGGCAGCAAAGGATACGATGGATTTGCCATGGCGGTGGTGACCGGCTAGCTCTCAGTTCTCAGTCTCAGAAAAACTCTTGTCGCGAGTGTGGCTGCAAACATGTTATGCAGGGAACGGGAAATAGACATCCTGTACCGAAGCAATGGCTCTGCCATTGCGGCTTGCAGGGGTAAAGCGCCACTCGGTGAGCGCGCGGAGCACACGCTGATCAATCTCCGGTCCCAGGCTTTGCAATATCCGGGTTTGCACGACTTTTCCTTGTTCGTCGATCGCGATCTCAGCGATGACATTTCCCGGCTGGTGATTGGGCAGCTCAGCAAGGCTGGCAGTCGGGGTTGGGCCGTACACAGGCAGAGCGGGACGAATTTCGGAAGCCGATAAGCTTCCGTAGAGCGATGATCCATAGAGCTCGCCTGCGGGCCGAGCGGGGAGAGAACTCTTCTCTGCTACCTGGCTCTGGTTTCCCTTGGCGGGAACCTGCGGGGCTCGCGACGAAGATTGGGCGCCTGGGGCGCGCAAGAACAGCTTCGCGGATTGCTGCGCGGAATTTGACTTGGAGACGGTATGCTCATCGGCAAATCCATTCCACGGTGAATAGACGATTGCCATGCTGGAACCGCCGCGTCCGGCGCGAATCTGCTGGATTTTCACAAACTGCGGTCCATTCCGATGTACTAACCACAACACCATGCATACATGAAGCAGAAGTGAGGCAGAGATGAAGCACGCTCTCCGCTTTGACCAGGGACCTGGAGCGGGGGTGAAGAGCAGCGATTCTTGACCGGGCCCTGCTGGCATACGCCTAGTTTAGATGAAGTTTAGACGAACCAGGTACAAAACGGTTTCCTCCCAGCCCTGGCGCCTGACTATGAAATCCGGCACTATCCCCACCCCCCTAGCTGCTAGGGGTTCAGTCGATAGAACCAGCGTTTCACCCGCATAAACAGAGGTGAAGAGCGATGTCAGGGTGCGCCCTAGCTGGACCCATTTCGTCGATAGATGTATCCGTTTGTGGCGCTCAATCCCTACAAAGAATAAGTTTTCAAAGAGGCAAAAACTTGCATTCTTGAATGCCAGGACAATGATGCGCCGCAATCCCAAAGATCTCGGGATTTGATATCACTTTATCTTTATATGCCGGAATATGCCGGAACTTGGGTGCTTTCCTGCCGCCAGCAGCGTCTCTGTCCGTTAAGGCCGCGGGCTTCCAGATGCGCTAATCGCTGCAGTGCTGGCCGGCAGCGAGGCAGCAGATTCCTGGGAGCACAGCAACTCGGCAATCTGCACGGCATTGAGCGCGGCGCCCTTCAGAAGCTGGTCCCCGGCGACGAACATGGCGATGGAGCGGCCGCTGGGATCACTCGTATCCTGGCGGATGCGGCCCACGAGAATTTTATCCTGATTGCTGGCGTCAACCGGCATGGGGAAATAGTTCTTCTGGCGGTCATCGACCACTCTCACGCCGGGAGCGTTCTGCAATAGGGCACGGACGTCCGCCGGCGATACAGGACTGGCGCACTCGAAGGTAAACGATTCCGCGTGCGCCCGCAGCACCGGCACGCGCACGCAGGTCGCGGAGATAGCAATGTCGGGATCAGAAAAGATCTTCCTGGTCTCGGAGATGATTTTCAGCTCTTCCCCGTTGTAGCCGCTTTCCAGATCGACGGCGGAATCATGATTGAAAACAT
>QIAW01000034.1 GCA_003225655.1 Acidobacteriota bacterium | reverse complement strand
CGATAACTGTTCCATCAGCCCAACCACCATCAACTCGTTTCACTTTACCTTCTCGCGGCGCGCCGAATTCCGCGGTGTCGACACCCGAGACATTGGTCCAGGAACCCTGGGAATCCAGACCTCTCCTACCATTCCCAATTACATTCAGGTCCAGCTTCCCAACGACTTCAATATCGGCTGCGGAACCTGCACCCCGGCGCATATCAGCATCAACACCTTTCAGACCGCCGACGACTTTGACATCGTTCGCGGCAAGCACCAGATATCGTTTGGGGCAGATATAATCCGTACCCAGAACAACACCAACATCGGCTACCTGGAAAATGGCAGCTTCCTCTTTGGTGGACAGCAGACTGGCGATCCCATGGCCGACTTCATGCTCGGCCTGATGACCAACGGTACCCCGTCTGCCTTTGGCGGCGGTCGCCTTCCGCGAAACCATTCCCGGCTTCTACGTACAGGATACCTACCACGCCACCCATACGCTTACCATCAACGCCGGTCTGCGCTGGGAGCCCATGCTCTATCCCACCGACTTGTTCCGTCGCGGCAGCGTCTTTGACCTGAACAGCTTCAAGCAGAACCTGCACAGCCGCGTCTTTCCCAATGCCCCCGCGGGCATGTTCTCCTTCGGCGACCCGGGTGTGAACAAGGCTTTCACCCATGACAAATTCACCAACTTTGCTCCCCGCTTGGGATTGGCATGGAACCCACACAACGGGCGCCAGACCTTCCGTGTTGGCGCGGGAATCTTTTATGATTCCACCATGGTCTGGTGGTCGCAGCGCATGACCTCGAACCCTCCCGTTGTGAACGAGATTGATCTGTTGAACGTGCCAATTAATGGACAGACTCCCGCGACCGCCAATTTCACCAATCCCTGGGTGGGCTTCAACGGTGGGAACCCCTTCCCTGGGGTCTTCCCTCCAAACTCGAGTGTGGGCTTCCCGGATAACGGACTCTGGTTCATTCTGCCCAACCACTTCCAGCCCATGTACGTGGCCCAGTGGAATGCCAGCTATCAAATCCAGTTCGGTGGCGACTGGCTGGCGACGGTTTCCTATTTAGGAAACAAGTCAACCCATGTGCCGTTGAGCACCAATCTCAACTATGCTGTCGCTAATCCTGCCTGTATCGCAGCCGGCACATGCACGACAAAGAACACGGCGGCAAGACGCGTACTCGCGCAGTTGCAAACCACTCCCAGCCAGAACGCGGGAAAGATCGCCAACTTGATCATCGGCGACGATGGCGCCAACGCCAACTACAACGCTTTGCTGGCGTCGCTGCAACATCGCTTCGGACATCACTTCACCCTGCTGGCCAACTACACCTACAGCCATTGCCTCAGCCAGGGCGATTTCCTCGGCGACATGACTGGTGGCCGTTACCAGGACCCCACCAACCGCGCCGCCGAATACGGACCGTGCAACTTCGATATCCGGCACAACTTCAACTCTTCGCTCGTTGCCTCAAGTTCGGTGAAGAGGGGAGGATGGGTCGGCTGGCTGCTGGGTGACTGGCAGTTGGCGCCCTCGGTCCGCCTGACTAGCGGGATACCTCTGAACATTCTTGATGGCTCCGACAACTCCCTGAACGGTGAAGGCCTTGACCGGCCCAACGTTGTTTCGGGCGTGGCCCGTTATGTGAATCACTACGGAGCTTCGGGAACCAGCCTCTTTTACCAGGTGCTAAACAAGGCGGCGTTCGTCAATGCCCCTGCCGGCACCTTCGGCAACCTGACGCGCAACGCCATCTACGCGCCAGGCGCGGTAAGCGTTGATATGTCCGTGAGCCGATTCTTCCCCGTCAGGGAACGCATGCAGGTGGAGACGCGCTTTGAGGCCTTCAACGCCATCAATCACGCTAACCTTGATCCCACCAAGATGGTGGTCAATCTGAATAACGCCAACTTCGGACGCATTACCGGGGTCTCGAATCCAACCTTCCCTGGCAACCCATCGCCCTATGACCCGCGCATCCTGCAATTGGCTTTGAAGTTGCATTTCTGAGCCAAATAGCACTTCTCGGTGATAATGCGTGTTTGAGGATTTTTCAGAATCCTCAAACACGCTTTTTTGTGACCTCTGAAGTGATATCAACCCTGAGATTTCAGCCATTGTGGGGATCATTGTCCCTACCCTCCGCGCATAATTTTCCCGCCTTGCCACGTATACACTCCGTATGTTGGCAGCTACTTTGACATGGGCAGGGTTTGTGGACCAGGCAAGCGAAGCTAGGACGATTTCTGAAGGTCTGCGCCGCCGCGATGTCGCGATTCTGCACAAGCTGGTGGAGTGCTATCAGTACCGGCTCACGCGCTACCTGCTTTATCTGACCGGCCGGCAGGAGCTGGCAGAAGACCTGTTCCAGGAAACCTGGTTGCGCGTATTAGAGCGCGGCTCCCAATTCGATGGACGCTCCCGCTTTGAGCCCTGGCTCTTCTCCATCGCCCGCAATCTCACCATGGACCATTTCCGCAGAAAGAAAATGATTTCTCTGGATTCACCCGCCGGTGCGCACCAGGAGAACAACTCATCCTCAGGTGCGCAGCAGGAGCCGTTGGGTGCAAATCTCGCGGACCGCAACCGTCCCTCGCCCTTCGAGCTGGCAGCGCGGGGCGAAGATGCCGCGCGGCTTGCCCAAGCCATGATTGTATTGGCTCCAATCTATCGCGAAGTGTTGGTTCTGCGTTTCCAGGAGCAGTTATCGCTGCAAGAGGTCGCGCGGGTGATTGGAGCGCCCGTGCCGACGGTCTCCTCGCGGCTCCGGCGCGGACTGGAAGCGTTGCGCGCGCACCTCGAAGTAGCAACGCCTGAGGGAGGTACCGATGTCCACTGATCTTCACGCCCAAGCTCGTACGCTGCTGGACCGCGGTGACGCGCCGGGCATTTCGCCGGCAGAGCAAGCGTGGCTTCACGAACATCTTCGCCAGTGCGACCCGTGCCGCTGCTATGCCGAGCTCACGGCCCGTGCCATTCAGGGGCTAAGCTCATTTTCATTTACGGTGGATCCGGGTCTTGCAGCGCGTACCCAGGCGGCGCTCACCAGGCGAGCGCAACAAATGGAGGCAGAGCGGGCGAGACGCAGCATGTATCTGCGCGGCTTTGCTCTGGCCTGCCTGTTCACGGTGATTGGCTCTCTGCTGGCGTGGCCGGGATGGGCTTACGTTGCCCGGCGGGCACAGCTTGCCCCCTGGGAATGGCAGCTTGGGTTTTCCCTGTTCTGGGTTTTGCCTTCGGCAAGCATCGCAATGCTGTTGCTGGTGGGAATGGCCTTAGGAAACGGTCGAAGTAATGTTAGGAGTCTGGCATGAATGATAAAACTTTTTTCGCGAAGCTGCGGCAAGAGAGCACGGTGGTTCCCGGCATGGTGCGAAAGTTTGCCAAGTTCCTCGTGATTGCGGGGCCAACCGTAGGTGCCTGCTTGTTGATGTTGGCTGGGACCCTATTAGTAGGGGGCCACACACACAAGGACTACATCGCAGGGCCCGCCCTAGCCGGCTTGGGAATTGCAGTCGTCAGCCTCTTTCTTGCCGCATACATTATGCTCCTCGGCTACGTTTACGGCGATGCCCGCCGCCGCGGCATGCCTGCCGCCCTCTGGACCTTGCTGGTGGTGCTGATTCCCAACCTCATTGGCTTTATCGTCTATTTCATCCTGCGCCGCGGCGTCTTTGCTCCCTGCTCGCAGTGCGGGCGCGGCGCCGAAATCGGCCAGATCTATTGCTCCTCCTGTGGCCACAAGCTCGACCTCGCTACTGCCTCCCCGCAACCAGGCGTGTGAAAGCATCAGCTCTGGTCAAAAACATTTGAGCTTGCCTTTCCGGTGGTTTAAATTAGCTTTCCAGAAAACTAAAGGCCCTGCGGCGAAGCGGGCCGTTTCTGGAAATGGAAAGCGCGGCAGATGGCGCCTGAGCAGAATTCGCATGCATCTTAAGATCGAGATAGCATAAGCCAGCGATGAAACCAGCGGTCCAACGTGCGAGGAACAAGATTTATTACCGGATTTTGCATGTGCCTCTCTGGATCTGGGCCTTCTGGATTCTGCCCGGACATCTCACCGCTGACCTCTACGCCCATGGTCCTGACCGCCGCCACTGGATCTGGCTCGCTATCATAACCATCATTTGTGCCTGGCGTGGTTTTGTGGGCCGATTGCCTGGCGTCGAGCCTCGTCCCTACATCACTCACTATGGTGAGAACAAGCCGAACCTCTGGTATCGCATGGTCTGTTACACAACGGCATGGATTGATCTGCTGGTTCCATTCACACTCAATCTCGCTGGCCTGTTGATCAATGCTGCCATGGGCCGATGGATCATCAGCGCCCTCTACGTCAAGCTCTATTACCTGCTGGCTGCCCTGGTGGTGATGGCAACGTTGCTGGATTGGACGCCGCGGGCGCGCCGCTCCACGCGCAATGAGGGCTGCGAGAAAGCATGGTTTTACGTTGCCGTGTGGACTGTGGTGCCGACACAAATTGCCGGCTGGATCATGTGGCGCGCCAGTCACCAACTCGGGCTTGCTGGCGCGAAGCTTGATCATGCCCGATTGCTCGCCTTCCTGATCGTAGCAGCAAGCTTTCTCGCGCTTGGCCTGCTGGGTAAGCTGCCACGAACGCAACGGTATTACCTTCCTGAACCTGCTGTGCCCGAAGAGCCTTTGCCCGCCGAAATATAATCGACTTGGCGTCGACTCTGCCGCACGCCAAAAAACAAGGGCCCACGGTGAAGCGGGCCCTGCTTGTTTTTCTCATAACGGCTAACAATTACTTACTGCTCATCATCTTCACCCAGCTCGGCGGCAACAGGCAGCAAGGTGCCGAACAGGCCATCCTTTTCGCCGTTGATTCCAGCGGTAAAGAACAGCGTGGTCGCCGGACCGGCATTGTGATCGTTGCCGAAGGTGAGTGCCCACAACCCATCGATGCTTAGGGTCGTGCCGTCAGGATTCAACACATTGCCCAAAAAGCGGCCGGTCAACGGATTAAATGCCGCAATAGTGCCGCTGCGGAAATTACCCACCAGCAGGGC
>QIAW01000264.1 GCA_003225655.1 Acidobacteriota bacterium | reverse complement strand
GTTCTGCTCGTCGATCACCACCTGCTTCATGCGCGGATCAATCCAGGCCGCAGCCTGGTTGGCGTCCTGGGTCGAGTTGCCGGTGCTGTCGAGACTAGGGCCGCCTTCATAGGCGATGCGTTTGACCCCGAAGGCGAGTGCCCAATTGGCATCGGCCTGCAGGTCAGAGGCAAAGCCGCTCGCCATGGTGGCAAAGATCTGATTGACCGAACTCTTATCGGCCGGATTGTAGTACGCCGAGCCGCCAATGCCATAAACGTAGTAGCTCGGTGGCCTGGGTGTACCCACGTTTGCAGGATTGTTGTAGTAGTCCTGCATCAGGTGCATCTCCTGAAGCAGCGGACCATCCGCATACCCGGGCGTCGCCAAATACCGAGCGGAATGCATTGCTGATCTCCACGATGCGCTTGGCCACACGCCGCCATGCCCAATTCCAGTCGTTGGTGTCCGTGTCAAAGTTGAGCGGCGAACCCCCAGCATGCACCTCGGCAATGGCGGAGTTGTGATTGTCTTGCGACTGTTCGAAGCTTCCGGCGGTATTCCACACTTCATTGCTGAACTCGACGTAGAGTTTCAGATTGGAATTCAGCGGCGGCCACGCCGGATTCGCTTGTGGGCCGGTATAAGGATTGATCCCATCGGAGCCGTACTTACAGAGCAGGGCCAGCTTGTTGACGTAATCATCGGTCGCCCTTTCGGGGACATTGATCCATAGGTCTTTGCCGGTTTCGTTCGCCAACTCGACCATGTACTCCCAGGCCGCGCCACGTCCCTCCCATGGCGGTGGCTGCCCATTGGGGTTTCCCACCGATTGTGAAGCATCAGCGGGTACAGTGCGGTCGCTCCAATTAGTGGCCAGGTTTGCGTTGGTCGCACTGAAATCCATGGTGCGCGTTCTGGGCCGCATCAGCCTGACGTTGGTTACCCCGGTGTTGGTCGCGCTGGCTGCCGTTCGTTGCGTGCTGGTAAAAGTGAGCTGCAAACCGGAGCCGTCGGTACTGTTGTAGATCAAATTCGCCGTGGTCGTGTTCGAGGCAGTATCGTAGCTCTTGTTGGTAATGCTGGCGTTGCCGAAACCTGTGGCCACGTTGGCTTTGCCGGTGAAAGAAAGCCGATAGGTGCCCTGCATGTGGTCGAGCCCCGCCCAGACAACAATGCTGGCATCCTGCGTGGGCCAGCCCTGCTCATCCACCGCCGCGGGATTGTTGCCGGCTCTCCAGTCGCGTGAAGTCTTCATCACGTCGGCAAAGGGACGGTTCGTGGTGTAGTCCAACGGTGGACCAATATTCAATCCCATGTTGTTTGCCGGAGTTGAAGCAGCGGAATTGACAGGTTCCTGGTCCCAGGACTCGCGCTCAATACTCTGGGCGGGCGCACTACTTGCCCAGCCCAGCAGCAGGAACAGATACAGATACAGCCACAGAGAAAACAGGCGTCTTACCATTGCAACTCCTCAGCCAGAATTTTTGTGCGGAACTGTTAGGAGCAAAACCAGGACAAACCAACATGCCTGCGCCAGATAGAGAGAGAAGGGACGCATGGCTAAGACATCACACAGCAAGACCAGGGTCAAGTAACCACAGGACATAGCCGCTAGGACATGCGCCGGAGCGGTGCTCGCA
Organism: Acidobacteriota bacterium; assembly: GCA_003225655.1. GTDB lineage: Bacteria > Acidobacteriota > Terriglobia > Terriglobales > Acidobacteriaceae > QIAW01. The sequence goes on along the minus strand of QIAW01000264.1, from coordinate 47 downwards.
CATACTTATCCACACTCAAAGATGCGGAAAAATAGTTGACATATGTC
>QIAW01000263.1 GCA_003225655.1 Acidobacteriota bacterium | reverse complement strand
GGCGGTGGAGATCGGCACCGGTGTTGCTTCCGCCCTCTCCTTTGGCTCCGAGGTGCACGATGAGATCGGTTACCAGAAAGGGAACAACCTTCCGTTCACCGGCTTCACGCGAAAATCCAACCACGCCGGCGGAGTTGAGGGCGGCATCTCCAACGGACAGGATATTATCGTGCGCGGTTATCTCAAGCCCATCTCGACCTTGCGCCGTCCCCTGGAATCGGTGGACTTCAAAACTCGCGAAGCGGTCAAAGCTGCCTACGAACGCTCGGACGTGTGCGTGGTCCCTGCCGCGGGCGTCGCCGGCGAAGCCATGGTGGCCCTCACCCTGGCCCGCAGCGCGCTGGAAAAATTCGGCGGCGATTCGATGACCGAAACCCATAGGAACTTCAAGGGTTATTGCCAGCAGTTAAAAGAGTTCTAATCCGCGTGATCCGTGAAATCCGCGGTGGGCTTTTCTCTGAGAAACAGAGAGCTACGCCCGAATCGCCTTCACCTCGAGATACTCTGCATCGACGGTTGTGGCGCCACCTTTGGCCTGGTTGTGTTTGGCCCACATACTTTCCAAATCAGAGCGGAGGGCGGCCTGCCCAGCGGCATCGAGACGCGAAAAAGCCACCCGTGTCGGCCCAAAGTATTCACGAAAAAGCTGCACCACCTCCGCAGGAGGGAACGGATACTTGAACGTACACACTTGCCGTGAGCAGGTGATCTTTGCGGCGCCTTTACCGAAGCGCTCGCGCACCGTAGCTTCGTCTCCCCAAAGCACCGGCGCTGGAATTCCCGCGGGCGGGGGAACATGGGCGGCCATGGTGCGAAAGTTCTCGCCGACAAATCCGGTGGGAGTCCAGTTGGCCATCGCAATCAGGCCTCCAGGACGACAGACGCGCAGGAACTCTGCCGCCACGCGCTCCGGACGCGGAGCAAACATTGCGCCAAACATGCTGACGATGGCGTCAAACGCTGCATCGCCAAATTGCAGTTGCTCGGCATCGCCCTCTTCAAACTTCACGTTTACACCTTCCTGGGCGGCGCGAACGCGTGCCTGTTCGAGCAGGTTGGAGGCAATATCGACTCCGGTCACTATGGCCCCGGCGCGGGCGATGGGGATGGCGGTGTTGCCGGTGCCGCAGGCTACGTCGAGAACGTGAGCACCGGCAGCGATGCCAAGGCGGGCGGCAAAATCTTTTGCCGCCTCGGCGGTGTAGGCGGCAATGACGCCGAAATCCCCGGCCATCCAGGTATCGCGCATGCGGCTTTTGAGCGCGTTGATATCGGTTGGTGCAGGTTGCATAGTTAAGACCTCCTCAGAGTCAGGGAAGTGAAGAATACAACGTTGTTGGGCCCCTCGTCTGTACCTCAGGGAGTACCCCCCTTGCTGCTAGGGGTGTTGGGTCTTCGATCATAGTTTGACCCGCATAAACATTGGCGAAAATGGATGTCAGGCGGGACCCTAGCTGGTCTGGTAAAAGCGCCAGGCACCTTGGTATCCACGGCCTGCCGGAGTAGGCCAAGGGCGCGTAGACAAGTCAGGCCCGGTTCTCCCCGGCATGGGGGCGGGATTCCAAAATCGCGAGGAAAATCAATTTTCAAAGAAGCAAAACCGGCATTCTCGAATGCCATGACGATGATGCCGCACTGTTCATAGAATTCCAGGATTTGATATCACTTTAGATAACTTTTAGTGCTCGGATACAAAACTATTTTTTGAAACAAGCTTTATTCTTTCCGGCCCACAAACTCCGCCACACGGCTTTTACCAACTGTTTCCCGATAGTGCAACACGCGAAGTGTGGGAAAAGCGCCCAGCAGCTCGTTAGGTTCAAGCAGGTACAGCGGATGCGCCGGCCCCTTCAACGTGCCACGTAAATAAGTTTTGTAAATCAGCAGCCCGCCGGGTCTCAGCATGTCAACCAGAGCAGGGAAGAGCTTTCGCTGCAAGTAGAAGAACACGAGAAGCAAATCAAAGCGCGCACGCGATTGCCGCAGGTCATAGTTATTCAGGTCAGCAGTAATGGTTTCAATCTGCAATTTTCTACGACGGGCATTCTTTTGCGCCAGGGCAATACCGTTTTCCGACACGTCAATCAATGTCGCCTTCCAAGCCCGCTTGGCATAGAAGAGGGCGTGCCGTCCGACGCCGCCGGCGACATCAATCATCGCGCCCGGCTTCGGCAATAACGGACGCACATATTCCTTATCCGCCTGGAGCAGAAACGGATCGGGCCGCATCGAAGTATGCGAGGCCGCGGCGTACTTGGCATTCCACAGCTCTTTTTCCGAAAGGCGTTCCGAGAGCCGGTGTTCCGAAATGCGGGACGCTTTGCACATTGGAGATTTCATTCGATGCTATGCCACTTTCGCACTACGAAAACTTTAGCTTATAATCTTCGGAACCCCCTGGAGTTCTGTGATCGGCGGAGGTACCGTGGAGATACAAGTCCGCAAAGATGCTAATCGGAACGTACAGGTAATCAGCATGCGCGGCGACCTTAAAGTCGGCGACGCCGTAGATGACCTTCGCCGCACCATCACGCAAACTCTGGGCTCGGGAAATTCCCGCATCGTCTTCGACCTGAGCGATGTGAAGATGCTCGACTCCAGCGGCATTGGGGTCCTGGTGCGCACCCTGACCGCGGTCAAGCAGCGCGGCGGCAATGCCAAACTGGTGAACCCTTCCGAGTATGCGCTGCAATCGCTGCAGCGGGTGGGGCTGGCAGAGCTCTTCCAGATTTACCACGACAAAGAGACGGCCACAGATTCTTTCGCCAACTAGACGTCTTTCAAGAATCCTATACCTGCAGAGGCGAACGTTCGGCACAATAGGGATTCCTCCACTGCGTGTCGGAATGACAGGAAAGTAGACTTTTCCCGCAGCCTCAGAAGTTATGCCCCTCTCAAACCCTGTTTGAAACACGCTCCAGGTACGAACGCTGATTGTACAGCCGATATGTTGCGGGTTGCCGAGTGTCTCCTGTCCGCATGTTGGAAAGACAGATCCCGCGGGCACGATATCCGGTAAGACCCTGGCGTGGTTGCGTTATACTGAACCCATCTACGATGCCGCAAACGTTCGAAAAGACGTTTTTCCTCGAGACCTTTGGTTGTCAAATGAACGTCCATGACTCAGAGAAGGTCATCGGCACGCTCATCGCCCAGGGATATCGCCAGGTTGAAAATGTTGAAGAAGCCGGGCTGGTCCTGTTTAACACCTGCTCCATCCGCGACAAAGCCGAACAAAAAGTTTTCCATCGCCTCAACGATTTCAAAAAGCTGAAAAAGCAAGGCAAGCGCTTCGGTGTGCTCGGCTGCGTGGCCCAGCAAGAGGGCGAAAAAATATTTGAGCGGGCGCCCTACGTCTCTCTGGTCGCCGGATCGGCTTCCTACCGCAACCTGCCGCAGATGCTGGTGCAGCTTGAGGCAGGGAACTCGCGGGTGACCGGTCTTGATGACCGCCAGACCGATGAGACCTTTGAAACCGAATTTACCGCTCGCAGCAACCCTCATCGTGGATACATCACCATCATCGAGGGCTGCGACAAATTCTGCTCCTACTGCATCGTTCCTTACACGCGCGGAAAGGAACGCAGCCGCAGCTCCGATTCGGTGCTCTCCGAGGCCCACAGAATGGCCGAAGCCGGCTATACCGAGATCCAACTGCTCGGTCAGAATGTAAATTCCTACCTCGACCCCAGCGGCAGAAAATCGTTTGCCCAATTGCTGGCGGCCGTAGGAGAGGCGCCAGGCATCCACAGGGTACGCTTTACCACCTCGCATCCGCGCGACTTCACCCGCGACATCGTGGAAGCTATCGATTCGCTTCCCACGCTCTGTGATCACGTACATCTGCCGGTGCAAAGCGGCTCGTCGAAGACGTTGCGTGCCATGATGCGCCTGTATACGCGCGAGGAATATCTGGAGCGCATCCGCTGGATCAAGGAAGCCAGGCGCCCCATCAGCATTACCACCGACATCATTGTCGGCTTTCCGGGCGAAACCAACTCGGACTTTGAAGAAACCATCACATTGCTGGACGAGGTGGGCTACGACGGCGTCTTTGCCTTCAAGTATTCGCCGCGGCCGCACACTCCGGCGCTCAGCATGATTGACAGCATCGGGGATGAGGAAAAATCGAAGCGGCTGGCAATCGTTTTAGAGCGGCAGCGGGAGATCCAGAGAACAAGTTACTGCAGGCATGTAGGAAGCATTATTGAAGTAATGGTTGAAGGGAAGAACGAAGCCCGAGGCCAGTGGATCGGACGCACTTCGCAGAACAAAACGCTAAACTTTACGGCAGCAGCAGAAAAGTCACCGCAGATTGGTTCTTATCATCCAATTAGAGTGACGGCAAGTTTTCCCAATAGCCTCGTAGGTGAAATAGTAGCCTGACGATTCAGGGGAGAATACGATGGAAGTTGAAATGAAAATTCGGGGATTGATGATGGATCCGGTGACCAACATGCCAATTGTGGTCCTGAAAGATGTAGGCGGCGACACCGTGCTGCCCATCTGGGTGGGCGTCTACGAGGCCAATGCCATTGCCCTGGAGATCGAGAAGGTATCGACTCCCCGTCCCATGACCCATGACCTGATTAAGAATGTCCTGGTGGGGCTGAATACCCACGTCCACAAGGTCGTAGTCAGCGAGCTGCGTGACGACACCTTCTATGCCGTGATCTGGATGGAACGGGATGGACACGTCATCAGCATCGACTCACGTCCTTCCGATGCCTTGGCCCTGGCCCTGCGGCT
>QIAW01000262.1 GCA_003225655.1 Acidobacteriota bacterium | reverse complement strand
CGCTGCAGCACGCCGAAGCGATGTTGCTCATCTACGATGACCAGTCCCAGTTTGGCGAACTCTACTTTTTCTTCGATCAGGGCATGCGTCCCGATCACAAGCTGCACGTTCCCGCGAGCAATGTGGCGGCGGGTATCGCGCTTGCGCTCTTCATCGAGCGAACCGGTGAGCAGAACAATGCGGTATCCCGCGGGTTCTAAAATACGGCGCGCGCTTAAGTAATGTTGTGTGGCCAGAATTTCCGTTGGCGCCATCAGCGCCACCTGATATCCATTTTCCATGGCGATAATCGCCGCCTGCAGCGCGATGATGGTCTTGCCCGAGCCGACGTCCCCTTGCAGCAGGCGACGCATGGGGACTGCCTGCTGCATGTTCTCGGCAATCTCTTTGAGCACCTTCTTCTGGGCTTCGGTAGGATGAAAAGGCAGAATTTTTTTCAGCGCTGCGCGTACATTTTCATTCACCTCGAAGACGATTCCGGGCTGGGCGCGCATGGTTTTGCGTTTGAGTTCCAGACCCAACTCGAGAAAAAACAGCTCCTCAAAGATCAACCGCCGGTGTGCTGGGGTGCGCGCCGACTGCAACTGGGAAAAATTGGCTTCCGGCTCTGGCCAGTGCACCCGCCACAACGCCTCTGCCCGCGGCAGCAGTGCCATGCGCGAGCGCGTGGCAGGGGGCAGGCTCTCGGGCAAAGCATTTTGCGCCTGCGATGACCCTTCAGGTATCACCTGCTCCAACGCGCCGCGGATGATCCGCCGAAACCATTTTGCCGTCAGCCGCCTGTCTGCGGCCGATTCGTAGATCGGGACAATCCGGCCCACCTCAAGCGAGTCGGCGGCCTGGGCTTCAGGGTCGTCGCCATTCTCGGGCTCGGCCAGAATCTCAAACTGCGGCTGGATGATCTGCAGCCCGCCGCGTCCAAACGTACTGCGCTCCACCCGGCCGTAAAGCGCGACTGCCTGCCCCGGCTTGAACTTGTCCTTAAGATAGGTTGCGTTGAACCATATGCAGGTAAGGCTCGCCCGGCCTTGCGCGGCCGTCATCTGGAAGATGGGCATGCGCCGGGTGCGGAACAGCCCCGAGCCGCGGACCTCAGCGATCACGCTGGCCATCTCACCCTCGCGCAGCTCGGCAATGCCGCGCGGGTTCAGACGGTCTTCATAGCGAAACGGCAGATAGTAGAGCAGGTCTTCGACCGTGTGCAGGCCCTTGGCCGCCAGCAGGTCGGCCAGGCGCGGACCGACTCCCTTCAGGTATTGCACCGGGGTGGTGAGTTCTGCCATCGCGAGGTTCAGGATGAATTATAGAAAAAAAGTTCTCGGTTCTCAGTTCTCGGTTCTCAATTCTGAAGACCTCGCCTGGATTTGGAGGCCATCTCGGTCACCGGATGCGTCTAACCCCACCTTCTCTTCGCACAAACCTTCGGAGGCATGCCCTGGACTATGCTAAAAACAAGGTTATGCTGCGCCGATTCCTAAAAGCCCTGGCTGCGGTGCTGGCGGGGGCGGCAATTTACTGGGTCTTGAGGCCACATCTGCCGGTGGCGGCACAACATCAGATCTTCCATGAAGACCTTGGCTTGTTGATTTACGGCCTGATATCGGCGGCCATTTACGGCCTGCTTTACTGGCTCGACCGAAGGTAACTTACCGAAGTAACTAACAAATTAACAGCCGCAGGGGTCGGTTTCGCTGTACAATTTGGCCACTCTTTCCCTGTTTCCTAGGATATGCAAAAAATCGCCATCTTATATGATGCCAGCCAGATCGTTCTTTCCACCTTTGATTTGGACGAAGTGCTGGAACGCATCATGGAGACGGTGCGCGACTACTTTAATCTCGACAACGGGACCCTGCTCCTGCTGGATAAGAAAAGCCAGGAGCTTTACGTCGGCACTCACTTCGGATGCATGGAGTCCCCCGAAGCCCTGCGCATTCCGCTCGGCACCGGATTGACCGGCACCGCCGCTAAGATCAAGCGTCCCATCTATTCGCCCGACGTGACCAAAGACGGCCGCTATCTGAAGGCCACCAAGAGCACGCGCTCCGAGCTGGCCATCCCGCTGCTGGTGCGCGATGAAGTGGTGGGCGTGCTCGATATCCAGAAAGACGTCACCGACGGCTTCGACCGCGAGACCATTGATCTGCTCACGCTTTTTTCCACGCAGGCTTCGATTGCCATCCAGAACGCTGAGCTGTACTCGCGCGAGCAGCGCCGCACCCGGCAGCTTGAAGCCATCAACGCGGTGGCCAAAGAAACCCGCTCCTTGCTCCGGCTCGATGACCTGCTCCCCACCATCTGCAACCTGATCTTGCAATACTTTGCCGTGGACCACGCCGCCGTGCTCATGTTGGAGCGCAGAAGGCTTGTGGTGCTGGCCCATAGGGGAAAACTCACCGAGGCGGCCTCTGGAGGGGTAGAGCTGAACCATCACGCCGGCATCAGCGGCAAGGCGATGGCTGAGGGCAGAACCATCGTGGCCAACCGGACAAAATCCTATCCTGGCTATGTCGCCGGCTTCAAGGAAACCCAGGCTGAAGCTTGCATTCCACTCGTCGCGCTAGGCGAAAAACTGGGGGTGCTGGCGCTGGAGAACGCCAGCTCCGATTCCTTCCACGATGAAGATATCCACGCTCTCGAAGCTGTGGCCGATATCTGTGCTGACGCTATCCACAGTGCGCAATCGTTCAAAAGAATGGAAGAGATGGCGGATATCGACGGCCTGACCGGCATCTACAACCGGCGCCATCTGGAAAAAAGATTGATCAGTGAGATTGACCGCCTCTCGCGTTACGAGCACGGCATGGGCATGCTCATGATTGATATCGATAATTTCAAGAACCTGAACGACGAGTTCGGACACATCTTGGGCGACGAAGTATTGCGCGAAGTCTCCGCGCTCTTCCAGAAGCACCTGCGCAAAGCGGACGTGCTATGCCGCTACGGCGGCGAAGAATTCGCCGTGCTTCTGCCCGAAACCGTGGGTGACAAAGCCGTGGGCGTGGCGGACAAGTTGCGCCGCTTCGTGGAAAATCACCACTTCCCCGGTCTGGGACGTCCGCTGACAGTCAGCATTGGCGTCGCCGATTTCCCCGACCACGGCAGCACCCGCGATGACTTGGTCAAAGCCGCCGATACCGCCCTCTACGCCGCCAAAGACGCTGGACGCAACAAAGTCATGCGAGCAACCACCCACGCAGCAGAATCAGCCTCAGTGAAGTAACCTGCTCGCGTTTTTGAGATTCTTCTCTGTAGAGACGTAGCTTGCTACGTCTCCTGACGGCATTCAATCCAAGAATGTCATCCTGAGCCGTAGGCGAAGGACCTCCGATGGAGACTGCGTCACCTGCGGTGTTAATCGGACTGTCCAGGACTTTTGTAGTGAGACTAAGTGGGACTTGCCTGCGATGACCAGGACCAGGCTAGTTCGGCTTGTCTTCGTCGATGGGCTTGCGGCCTCGGAAGCCTTCTTCGAGGCCGTGCCAGAACTCAATCGTGTCTTCTCCGGCCTTCCAGCAGAGCAGCACGACTTCGTCGTCGACCATGCAGGGAAAATCGAGCAGGCCGATATCCAGGTCTTTCACCTGCACACCGGTGGAATCAATTGCGGCGAGGGAATCTTTTACCGTTTGCACGGCCTTGTCACGCGCAGCCTTGCGGCGGGCGACTTTGATGACATCCACGTTGCTGCCGCCGCTCAGGAAAATGCGGCTGTTGGTTTCCTGCAGCTCCGCTTCAACCTCTTGGATGAGCTTCTTGCCCTCCATGGCCGAGCGCAACAGCGATTCCAAAACGGGTACCAATGTTTGTGCTTCTTCCAATGTAAATGTTCGTTCAGTCATAATTCCAATGAATCTTCTAGAATCTCCCAAGATCTCCCGTAGAGACGTAGCTTTGCTACGTCTCCTTTCTTTCCTCAACAACCCCTACTGAATCTCCAGCATGCGATCGAGCGCCACGCGCGCCCAGTGCTTATCGGTGTCGTTGACTTTGATCTGGTTCACGACGTTGCCTTCCACCAGGTTCTCCAGCGCCCAGCACAGGTGTTGCGGCGAGATGCGGAACATGGTGGTGCATAGGCACCCGGAATTATCGAGCGTCACCACCATTTTATCCGGATTCTCCCTGGCCAGCCTGTTGATCAGGTGAATTTCCGTGCCCACGGCAAACTTTGCTCCGGCGGGCGCGCGGGCAATGGTGTTGATGATCTTGTCAGTCGAGCCCAGCGAATCTGCCTTCTGGCAAACCGCCCAGCGGCACTCGGGATGGGCAATCACGTGAATATCCGGATACTGCTCGCGAATTTTATCTACGTGCTCGGGCAGAAAGCGCTGATGCAGCGCGCACCGCAGACGGTCGGGCGTCTGCCCGCCCATGATCTGGTAGGGGTCCCACACCACCATCTCTTCGCGGGGAATGCCCATGGCATAGGCGGTGTTGCGCCCAAGGTGCTGGTCGGGAAGAAAGAGGGTTTTCGGATTCTTGGCAAAGGCCCAGCGGAACGCTCCGGCGGCGTTCGAAGATGTGCAAACCAGCCCGCCACGCTGTCCGCAAAAAGATTTGATGGCCGCGGTGGAGTTCATATAGGTGACGGGGGTAATACCCTGGCCGCCATCGTCGGTCAGGCCCAAAGAGATCAACTGCTCCCAGCAATCTTCCACCTGCCCAATCTCAGCCATGTCAGCCATGGAGCATCCCGCGTTGAGGTCGGGCAAAATCACTTTTTGCGAGGGACGGCTGAGCACGTCGGCGCTCTCGGCCATGAAGTGCACGCCGCAAAAAACAATGTAGCGGCTCTCCGCCTCGGAGGCGAGCTTGGAAAGCCGGTAGGAATCGCCGCGGAAGTCGGCAAAGCGTATGACCTCATCGCGTTGATAGTGATGGCCCAGGATTACAAGCTCGCGCCCCAACTCCGCCCGGGCCGCGGCAATACGCGGATCGACCGAGTGGTCGGGCTGCACGAGATAGTTCTCGAGCGAGCATGTTACTGCTGGTGATGCCGTAGCCATTTTCTCCGCCTTCAGTCCCAGCGCCTTTACTTCAGCCTGGAACGGGGATGTTGAAAGCACCTGGCGGCTCCAGTAGATCCACTGACCTTATTCAAGGCCCCGATCCACGGGGTTGTTGAAGCCGTTATCTTTGAAATCTCGTGACTCCACTTACTTAGATGCCCTCGCTCTTCGGCGGACGCAAACAATCTGGCCTCTGCCTTATCGCGGGAGCAATTCTTAATTTTCCCATCTCAGGCTCCTCCGCGCAAGCGGTTCCTAGGCTCTGTTAACCAATTGGTATATCAACACCTGCTGCAGAAAATCGGGATATTATTCAAGGTGTAATCCGCTGCACGCATTTACCGTCAGAACCAGTGCCCTGATTCTCGCTTTCCTTGCGTTGCCTTGCCTCACGCCGGCGCAGCGGCGCATTGTGCCCTTGGGACCGCCACAAGCACCACGATCAAACGCGATCACTAATCTATCTGGATTCCATCTGAACTACTACGGCGGCCGTGTGATCTCCAACGTCCAGGTCGCGGTGGTGTTCTGGACGGCGAACGTAGACGCCACCACCCACAACCAGATCAAGGGCTTTTACAGCACGGTCAACAACAGTCCATATATAGACATGCTCGCTGAATACAACACCGTGGGCTCAACC
>QIAW01000261.1 GCA_003225655.1 Acidobacteriota bacterium | reverse complement strand
CAATCACAAACACGATTCCGGGCGGAAGCGAAACCCAAAAAGTGTTGCGCCATGCATGATCTTTGAAGGCAAACATCTGGGCGACATCGCCGAGCTTCGTAATGATGTCGAGACGATAGCTGAAATACATGGTGATGCTGGCTGCGACTACAAAACCGAAGGTCAGCATCCACTGGAAGATGGCGGTGCCTTTACCGCGACTTGACGCACTCAGGCACTCCGCCAGATACAACGGGATCACCACGCCGATCAAGCCGCCACTAGTGCCCTGTAGCAGGCGGCCGAGAACCAGTGTCCCGTAGGCATGCGAGAGCGCAATCATGGGAATGCTAATCATGAACATGACGCCGCTGAGCGCCATCAACCACTTGCGTCCTATCCAGTCGGCCAACGCACCAGCAAACAGAGTGGAAATCACGCTACCCAAAAGCACGGCGGCAACGATAAAGGAAAGCTGACTTGCATTGAAACCAGAAGTGGCTTCAAGGTAGGGCAGTACGCCGGAGATGATGCCGACGTCTACTCCGTAGAGCAATCCGCCAAGCCCTGCTACCAGCAGAAGAAAGCGGTTATACCCAACTTTCGCGTTATCTAAACTCTGGCTCATATCGCTGATTCCCTTCCGATGAAGTTTCCTTTGCCACGAAGCTCACACCCTCTAACAGATGGAACCTGTAAGTTTGGCCACAAACCGAACCCGCTGATAAAATAGGTTTGTTCTTGCAACAAACTCTTGTTGCTCACTGATCCTGTGGGGCTATAGCTCAGCTGGGAGAGCGCATCGTTCGCAACGATGAGGTCGTCGGTTCGATCCCGACTAGCTCCACCAAAACCCTTCTATTGCTTCTCAAAATCCTAGCCCTGTCATCCTGAGCGAGGGCGAACGCCCGAGTCGAAGGATCCCGACAACCCATAGCCCCACCATGCTGCCTCAGGGAATTCTCTCGACGCACAGCAGCTTGAAACTCAGCACCGGACACTTAACGACGCGTGCTCTTATCGAAATCTCCGAATGCGCAACGTATGCCGGTCTGAACGATAAAGTCCCTGCACATACAGAATGGCCTTGCCCTGGCTCGAGTGGATGACCTGGCGGATTCTGAGCACCGGCGCTCCTCGTGGAATCGCCAGTAGTTCCGCCGTTCTCGGATCTGCCGCCGTGGCGTCGATCTCTTCATCGGCGTGGGCTAGTTCGATGCCATGCTCGCGCTCCAGGAACGCGAATAGCGATCCCCGTTCCAGCGGCGCCTTGCTGGTGTCAGCAAATTCATCCGCCGGCAGATAGCAGGTTTCCAGCGCAAATGGCTCATTGGCTGCCTGCCTGACGCGCTCCACCACCAACAGGCGGCTGGTCGCAGGCAAAGCCAGGCGCGCTGCAATATCATTCGCGTTATCCACGATGGTAGTGCTTAGAAGTCGGGAACGCGCCGACAGTCCCCGGCTCGCCATCTCTTCGCTTAAGCTGGTTAGCTTGTTGAAATGGATCTTGGGAGGCGCCACGAACGTACCAGCGCCACGCCGGCGCTCTACCAGACCCTCGCGTTGAAGCTCACCCAATGCATGACGGGCGGTCATGAGACTTACGTGATGAATCTTTGCCAGCTCTCTCTCGGAATCCACGGCATCGCCGGGCTTGAGATGCCCTTTTTCAATCCGCTCCCGTATCGTGCCCTGGATTCGCTGGTAAGCTGGGGGCCAGTTTCCATTATTTCGCGCCAAATGTTTTTTCCTCTGTTTAAATTTATACTTTAGCAGTGCTATGATAATACTTCAGCAGCTATTCTGCTATAGAGCAGATAAAGCCAATATTACTGAGGGGTTAAATAATTTGCTCCTGATTTTTTGCTTGACAAATGGTGTAACTGCTATATAGCTTATCCAATTCACCTAGGGAGACGCAAGTCCTCACTTAACTTCGAGGTTCTTGGCCGATCTCTCAAAATGACAACAACTCTTAAGGAGGGACGCTGTGAGACAGAAATATCAAATCGCAAGAATCGCATCAACATTGTCTGCAATCTTCATACTTGCATTCACTGTCGCTTTACAGCCTGCGCTGGCCCAGGAAGTATCTGCCGGCATCACCGGTACGGTCGTCGATCAGGGCGGAGCCCCAGTGAAAGCCGCTACCATCACCGCCAAGGACATGGACCGCGGAACGTCCTTGTCCGCTGAGACCAATGACTCGGGAGCCTTCAACTTCTCCCGCGTTCCCGTGGCAACCTACCAGGTCAAAGTAGAGGCCAAAGGTTTCCAGTCCCAAGTCCTGCCCAGGGTGACCCTGGTGCTGAACCAGGTAGCCCGCTTCGACTTCAAACTGAAAGTTGGCCAGGTGACGGAATCGGTCCATGTCACCACCGAAGCTCCGCTCCTTCAGACCGATACCACGCTCGTTGGCAGCATCGTGGATTCAAGAACAGCTACCGATCTGCCGCTTTCGACCCACAACACCAACCAGTTAACCCTGGTGTCTGGACCGGGTGTGATCACGCCGAACCTCTTCGGCTTCCAGGCAGCGCAGAATACCTTTGGAACCGGTCGGCCTTATGTGAATGGCGCCCGTGAACAGGAAAACAACTTCATCCTCGATGGCATGGATAACAATCAGTCCGATAATAACGATGTCGGCTACGTGCCTGCTCCCGAAGCTGTCCAGGAATTCAATCTCATCACCTCAAATGCGCCCGCCGACTTCGGCAATTATCTGGGTGGCGTGGTGAACGTAACCCTTAAATCCGGCACCAACCAGTACCACGGTGATCTCTACGAGTTCATGCGCCGGGGTGGTTGGAATGCCAATAGCTGGTCGAACAATCTCAATGGTATTCCCAGACCGGGGATGCACTATGACAACTTCGGCGCCACCGTTGGTGGTCCGATTCTACGGAACAAGCTCTTCTTCTTCACCGATTTTGCTGGCAGCCAGTGGTCTCAGCCTTCCACCACGGCTCAATTACAGACAATTCCGCTGGCACAGCGTACCGGCGACTTTTCGGCCCTTTTGGCCCAGGGAATTCAGCTTTATGATCCTGCCTCCAGCGCCAATCCGGCCACGCGGACGCCGTTCCTCAACAACCAGATTCCCGTTGGAAGGTTTAGCAACGCGGCAAAGGCGATCATCAATTCTTCGTTCTACCCTTCTACCCAGCTCGCGAACAACGTGTCGCGGTTTACGACCAACTCGTATCAGGGCGATGCCAAGATTGATTGGGTTCCCTCTGAAAGAGATCACGTCATGGGCCGCTGGTCGCAGCAGGGGGTCGAGGCGCCGAATACCAACAGCATCGCGTTGCTCGGTAACTCCGACAGAACGTTTCCTTTAAAGAACTTCGTTGTTGACGAGACGCACACTTTTACTCCCAACCTGTTGAACGATGCTCGCATCGGCTTCTCCTACTTCCCTGTGACTGAAGGCTTCTCCAATCCGACAGGACAGAATCTGCCGCAAGTATTCGGCATCGCCGGCGTGAGTGACACCTTCCTGCCCGCGATTACTTTCACTGGCCCGGGAACGCAGCCAGGTACCATCGGAAATAATGACCTGGTGCAATCGTTCCATGACACAACCTTG
>QIAW01000260.1 GCA_003225655.1 Acidobacteriota bacterium | reverse complement strand
GCCGATGAAGATAAGCTCTCCAACGGCATCCACAAGCTGATGGAAGAAGATTTCATGCTGCGCTTCTTCCGCGACCCGCAGACCAAGGAATTTTTGATTGCCGGCACCGGCCAGCAGCACATCGAGATCGTGGTGGCAAAATTGAAGAAGCGCTATCACACCGAAGTGGTTTTGAAAGCGCCCAAAGTGCCCTATCGCGAGACCATCCGCGGCCGCGCCGACGTGCAGGGCCGCCACAAAAAACAGACCGGCGGCCACGGCCAGTACGGCGATTGCAAAATCAAGATGGAGCCGCTGCCGCGCGGCGGCAATTTTGAGTTCGTTAACGACATCTTCGGCGGCGCCATCCCCAAGAACTACATTCCCGCGGTGGAGAAGGGCATCATCGAAGCCGCCTTTACGATGGCTCGTATCACGATGTGGATTCCAACGAGCTTTCCTTCAAGCTCGCCGGGCGCATCGCTTTCAAGAAAGGGATGGAGCAGGCCAAGCCCACCTTGCTCGAGCCCATCATGCAGGTGGAGATCACCGTGCCCGATGAGTTTGCCGGCAGCATCATGGGCGATCTGAACTCGCGCCGCGGCCGCATTCAGGGCATGGACAACAAAGGCGGCAACACCGTGGTGAAGGCCGAAGTTCCTATGGCCGAGATGCTCACCTACGGCCTTGATCTCACTTCCATGACCCAGGGCCGCGGCTCTTTCCAGATGGAGATGGCGCACTACGACGTGGTGCCGGCGCAGATCCAGGAAAAGATCGTCACCGCCGCCAAAGCCGCCCGTGGCGTTGAAGTGGAAGAAGAGGCGTAGTCCCGCACCTCTCAGTGATAATCGACAATCTCCACCTCGTAAGCGTCGCCGCTTTGCCAGCGAAAGCAGATGCCACAGATCATTTCGGTTCTTTCCTGCCGTAATGTTGAGGCCTGTAACCATGCGGAACAAGCCGTAGCTCATTAGAGGCTAGATCTATCATCCAGCTCAGGTTCTTTCTGGTACAAACGTCGTTGCCCATTGCCCATTCATCCCACGGTTGAAGCTGCCGACGAATCACGGGTTCGTTTTTTGCCGTGAATCCCAGACCAATGGTTTGCAGTCGGCACTGACGACCGAAGAACTTCCTCAACAGAAGATCCATATCTAGCTCGACTCCTCGCGCGGAAGGAATGTCGTACAAGACGGGCTGGTCGTAGTTATGACTGTCGGTTTCGTACACCCATTCGTATTGGTGCAGCAGAATCTTTGAGCTATCAGGTGCCCAATCGATGATCTTTAACCCATTCCCGTCGGCTTGCCCTAGTTTCTTCACATACCGCGGTTCGTATCGAGCATCTCCCAGTCGTTTGATCATCAGGGTTGAAGTATTTTCACAACTGAAGTCGTTCCCATTTGGCCACGATTCCGGGTTTGTTGCCTTGGCCTCGGACCGAACGTAAGCTCTGTATTCTCCGTTTGGTGATACAACAACCGGCCCTTCTCGAACCCTGTTCTTTATATCTGTGCTATTGCGACCCCAGCAACTGACGTTGGTGGTATCTTCCGGCACTCTGGCATAACGGCTGAGGTGGTCCTGCGCCGCTAGATACGGGACTGATGTGACCATCGAAAAGATGACCGTCCTTGTCACTAGAATTTCCATGAATTCTGTTAGATGCGCACTACGCGGTGCGGTAGACGATTCGACCGCCCAGTACAATCGAAACTGTGGCGCGCTGGGAGCACTTCGAAGTGTGGGCGGAAAAGGCCGGCAAGTGGGAACTGATCGCCGCTTTTCTGGATTTTGGCGTGGCTTCCGCGGTGGCGCGCAATTACACCTATCGCATGAAGCTGGTGCACGCCGTGTTCGAAGACGGGCGCCGCGTGCAAGAAGAAACGCTGGCAGAGTTGGGAGCAACGCGGCACAAGCCGTGACGAGTTTTGAGTTTTTGGT
>QIAW01000259.1:9647-10401 GCA_003225655.1 Acidobacteriota bacterium | reverse complement strand
TCTGCAGGGTCTGCATCGAGCACCGTAACCGTGGAGAAAAACTCGCTGGTTTGTCCATTCGCCATTCCCTGCCCGTAGACCACGGTGCGAACTTGCTGCAGAACCATGCTGCTGAGTTCCTTGAGCGTGGGGTCACGCTCAATTCCATCAATTTCCACGTGGAACCTTCGAGACCTTTGGATATCCTGCGCCAACAGAACCGCCTCGTCGAGGCCCATCGAATCAAGAACATCGATATCAACGATGAGCCCAATGCCCCACGGATATAAGAAAACCCGGACCCTGGTCTTGCCCTTTAACCATGCGGCGGTGATGCGCAGACTTAGCTTAGCCGAGGGGCTGGCGCCGGGTAATGTAACCCGGAACTGCAGAGGAACCAGGGCGCGCCAATATTCATTTGTCGACACTGCACTCTTTCGAATGTAGTGGGTCCAGAACAGCTTGCCGTAGCTCTTTTTTAGCCATGGCGCGAAACACGGTTCGCTGTTCGAGACAAGATTATTGTGATACTGCTTTTGGAACAACGGCCCGCTCAGAAGAAACGGGAATGGGATTTTCGGCGCCTGCAACGAGCGCAGTGGCGCCGTAATGCATTCAACCTGAATGAAGCTCAAGCGCATTTCTTTGATCTGCATGACGTTGACTTCCAAACCAGTTGGGCTCATGATAGCGGAGACTCGGCTAAGCCACTAAAATGACTCAGTAGAGTGGGGACGGCAGCGGGGTAAAACCTGTAGTGCCGTCCCTCATCTCC
>QIAW01000259.1:3155-9357 GCA_003225655.1 Acidobacteriota bacterium | reverse complement strand
GTGAAGGTCGAGGTTGTTGAACTTAAATCTCACTTCGGTTAAGAGGATACTGAGGCCATTTTTTGCAATCTTTTTGAGCACGGAGACCGAGCTGTCGTGGCTGGTGGGTACCCGGTCACGCCGCTGCTTGCTCGTCACCCCTCCGATCACAAGAACCAATATGGCGCCGATTAGGATGCTTGAAAGCCAGACATTTCGCAAATCATCAAGCCCATAGCGAATAAGGTAATTATTGCCCGTGCAGAAGTAATAGGCGAATGCGAAAAGCCCTGAGAATGTAATTGCCAGGACCCAAAATCCCGGAGTATTGACTGTCAACTGAGGCAGTCTGGACTCGTTCTTAAGGCCAGCGAACCCAAGGGTTATGAAGAGCTGCATCGTAAACAAGACGAGACAGCCGGGCAATACAAGAAACGAGGGAACTCCCAGGGCTTTGAGCAATTCAGATTCAAAGAAAACCCCCGCGCTGGCCTGCTTGCTTACCACCAGCAGCCGCTGTTCCTTATGGTTTCCCCAATTCCACTCGGCGGTGAGTTCGAGGAGAACAGGATATGTGCCAGGGGTAATACGTTTTGCTGCCTTCAGCTCAATTGCAGTTTTCGCCATGGAACGGGCTCGCACTTTGAAGGTTGAAGGAACAGACGGTATTTGGAAAACATTTTCAGGGACAAACGGATTGACCGTGATATCAACGGGAACGTCAAGGTTGTTGGTGACCACCAGATAGCCCAAACCTGGACGCTGTTCCGACACGGCATCGAAATTACCTTCAAGACTGGCTTCTACGGATTTTTGTGACGCATCGATCGGAGTCAGCGATAGTACCGTGAAGGAATGCTGGTCTGTTTTACTCGTATGATAGGTTGCATCAAAAAGAATAGATCCGGGTATGCGCGCAGCGCCAATGTTCTTGATCTTGACAGGCCATACGATGATCTGGCCTGGCTGCGCCAGTTTTGAAGACGGCTCTCCAAGTTCGACCTGCAAACCATCGTTACTCAAAAAAGAAAGCGAAGGTTTGGTTATCGCGTTGGAGGTCGTGTTCTTTAGAATGACACGAGTTTGCACCTCCGAATAAGAGGGAGCAACCGCGATTGATCCTGGTTGCGCCTCAAGCGTAAGAGCTTGTGACCCGCCGGTTTCAGGGAAGAATACAAACAGCAAAACGAGTTGTGCCAGGTAGCGTGAGTTTTTCACACGTTATTTTTTGGGAGTTAATTCTACCCCTAAGAGCAGGATTCGGTCACAACTTTTAAGTCACAAAAAGAATTTGGCGAGAGCGGTGAAGCGAATGCCAGAACAGCCCTAATCAGGAGTAGGTCGATAGTAGTGTAAGAAGTGGTGCCGGGAAAGGGACTTGAACCCCCATGGCCCGAAGGCCGGCGGATTTTGAGTCCGCTGCGTCTGCCAGTTCCGCCATCCCGGCACGGGTGGTAAACCGTTGAGGAATCCAGATTAATTCATGGTTTGCGCCTTTGCAACCGGCGCTTCCTCTGGTAATGAATCGGTTTGGAAAAATGCAAAGCTCGCGGCCTGAACCCGTGTGGGCAGGAAAAGTCCTTCGACTCGCTGCGCTCGCTCAGGATTTCGCCTGTTGGGCTCAGACGCCCGCAAAGCGGCTCAAGATGCTACACGACCGACCACATCCTGTTTCGCAAGTTGACGCACCTGATCGTTTAGCCCTGCTGCGGGTTTCCTTGAGATTGAGTGGCCAGAGCCGATTGTAAAGTTAAGGTCAGAAAAGTCTTTTATTTGCTTCTGACATCGTATATCTTTGCCTACGGTCTGCAAGGGTTCGGAGACGGACTAACCACCATGAAATCTCCTCTTTGCCTATTGTTCTTTTTCTTCGCGGCTTCCCTGGGTACAAGTTCCTGCTTTGCCAGCGATGCCTCGGGCTCCGCTTCTTCCACCTGGCAGGAGGCGCCCGTGGCAACGCAAGCTGCCGCGGCCACCCAGTCAGCATCGGGCCCGATGGATACGCCTTCGGGGAAGGCCACGATTCCAATCTCTCCGCCACCGGCATCCACAGTCGCGGACATCTCTTTTTCAGTGAAGACCACGATTCCTGGCCCGTTGCGTTCGTTCCTGCGCATGGCCGGCATCAGCCAAAAGGCCTCGAATGATGAAGTGCTGCCTTTGCTGGCGCAGGAGGTGGATAAACGCGGATACGTGGAAGGTAAACCCACCGAGTTTCTCATCCTGCTGAAGCGGTATATGCAGCAGGCCAGAGAATTGGTGGTACTGGCCGGCCCGCAAGCGGTGATTCACGCTTCCAATTGCGAGGAAGCGCGGCCGCTGCTCACAATTCTTGGCTACCGCGTCCGGCAGGGCTGCGGGCCGGATGCTACCGTGCAAACTGAAGATGCGGGCAGGGCGTTTCTCACCATTGATTCCGGCTTCCCGCTGGTAGAACTGGAAGAGACGCTCCGAGGAGGCAAACCTTTCACGCTTCCGTATCCTTCCTCGCCGGTGCCGGTGCTGTTCACGCCCAATGAGTGGACGGGAAGCGACGCTCAGGATGTTGCCGACGCGCTCTTGCGCGATGCGGCCCTGGCCCGGCTTTACTCCGCATTGGGACAAATGGATGCAGAGACCGCCGCTTCTCTGCGGCAGGCTCCGGGGCTGCGGCGACTGGTACGTTTCTCTAATGTGCTTAACTTTTACGGCAGTCACATCTACATTCGATCGGGCCGCGTTGCCGTCCCCGGAGGCGCATCTGCGGAGCCCGCATGGAAAGACCTGGTGGGCGCCGGACCGGAGTCGCCAGCAGATTTCGTGGGCCGGTTAATCGCGAAAGATGAAGGATGGCTGGCCGCCTACTATGACGCGCTCTCACGGGTGAGCCAAAGCCAGCAAGCCTACTTTACCGAGCCTGGCCGCTTGAAGCGCTTTTACGAGGCGCTCCGGGGACAACAGATTGTTCCCAGTCCTGCCAAGCCGGTGTTTCGTCCCGATCCGGGTTTCTCGCTGCTTGTGACCCGCCTGCAGTTGGACGCCAACGGTCAACCCCACATTCCCGGTGATATGGAAAGCTGGAAAGCCATCTTTCGGCACAACGGCGGCTCCAAGAGAAGCCGCGAGTGGGCGAGGCGGGCCAGCCACTGGAATGATCCCGAGCAACTGGTAGAAGGATTGGTGGCCCTCTCCCGCGACTTTGCAAAAGATGGGCCGCTGCAAATTTACCTGATGTTGGGCGAAATCGATCGCGGACGCTCCGCCGATCAACGCTTGACCCCTCAGACAGTGCGTCTGCTCGCCGATAAATTTTCCCGCTACGGCGACCAATATATTACCTTTGCCGAGTTTCACGGTCTCGACAATACATCGATCGCCAAGTTCATCACCGCAGCGGAAACACTTGACCGTATTCCCCTGGCGACGGTGCGGGCCAACGCGATCGGCATTTTCCAGGCCAATCTCGGGCTGTGGCAAATCCTCGCACGCCAGGGCCAGATCTCGGACGCGAACCTGAACGATTCATGGCAGCACACTATTGGGACCTTCACAGGAATCAATTCTTCCGCGCTGCTTTTCGACGCCGGACGTTCGTCCCTCAAAGAGTTGTTGCGTTCCGTTACCGGCAGTCCTGAGGTTTCCCAAAATGAAATCATAACTTTGCTTTCAGGCCCAACCCAGACAGAGGCGGCGAGCCAGCAGGTACAGCAGGAGCTCGCCACCCGGATTCGTACGGTGCTGGATGCCCAGCGCCTGGTTTCTCTTGACACCTTGTTCACGCTGGGTGATGGCTTGAGTGAAATGTCCAAGGGAAAAGCCATTGGCGATACGCTCATCCCGCTGGCGGGAGAGCTTCGCGAGTTCCCACGGAAAGAAGCGAATACGAGCACGAGGTTTCCGATACCCGCCACACCACGCTGCAAACCCGCACCGATTTGACCAAAATCATCAAGTCGGGCTCTGGCAAAGAGCTCGCTGACGCTCGAGGCCGGCTCGCCCCCTTCCTCAGAGACACGCTGGTCGGGTTGAACTACGCATACTATGAGCCGCCAGGAGCGCAGATGCTCCACAACAACGCCATCTTCGTCCGCTCCCATGACTACTCCGAAGCCTTAAGCACCGAAGGCGAGCAGCCCTGGAAGACTCCGCGGCTGGTTTCGAGCGGCGGTACTCATCTCGCCGGTTCTCTCGCCGACCTTCCCTACGCTCTGGCGTGGGTGGAGCAGGATTTCATCGTTCCAGAAAGCGTGCAATCTCTGATCTGGGAAGACCTAGTGCCCAGTCTTTTGACCGGCGCTGTCTTGCCGCGCTGGTGGCGGGTGACCGGCAACGAGCTGCACGCTGTAACTCTGTATCAGCGCGCGGGAGAGGAGCTGCTGACCGCCTCCGCGAAAGATGAGAAACTGCGGCAGATGGTGATCGACATTCTTTCCGACCGCATGCTTCCGCAAAGATCGGGGCGGCTGGAAAAGGCGCTCCGTGCCGGACGGCTGGACCAGGTGTTTCCACAAATCATGCCGGCAGATACTTTCTACCTGGCCTCCGAATTCCGGCGAAGGTTCCCGAATGATGCTGAGCATTGGGGGCCGGCGGGCAAGGAACTGGATGACCTTTGCCATCGTTTCGCCTCAGAGGTAAGCCCGGAGCGGCTGTCGCAAGATTTTGGAGTGCCTCATCCCGCGCTGGCGCACAGTTATTCCCGCGAGCTGCTGAATGTGAAACCCTTCCCCACCTTTCAGGATTACTCCAGCCGCCTGCTCGCCGAATCGTGGGATTCGAACAATCTGTACTGGGCGCGCCTGACCGACGAAATGGGATATCCCCCGGTTATGCTGAATCGTCTGGTGCCTCAGTTAACCCGTCGCATGGTCGAAAAGTTGTTTGCCACCAATCTTGACGACTGGCCAGCGATTCTCCGTGCCATGCAGGAGACCGGGGAAGAATTCCGGCTGGGCAAAACTGCTTCGCTGCCGAAGAGCGAAGCAACTCCCGGCCCTTAGACCGTGTCTTTGAGGAGTAAAACTCTCAGGATGTCACGCCGGTTGCAGCAGAGGAAAAGTATGGCGAAAACTATGGCAAAAAAAACTATGGCAAAAAGAACGGCCAAAAGATACTGGCTACGTTGGTTGATTTGCTGGGGCGTCCTCGCGAGTTCTGCAGTCTATATAGCAGCTCAGGAGGTTGAACCCAATGCTCCGACCCTCCGCGTTGACGTCAATCTGGTGCTGCTGAACGTGGCGGTGACCGACAGCCATGGTAACTACGTGACCGGCCTTCGTCCCTCTGACTTTGCCATCTCGGAAGATGGCATTGCGCAAAAGATTGCAACCTTCGGTGAAGGAAACGGGCCGCAACTGCCGGTGGAAGTCGCGCAGCAGCAAGACGGAAAACCTCAACAAGTGGGGACTACCGGCGGCGCCAATGTCTTTATCCTCTTTGATACCAGTAACTACATGTACCGGGGCTTCGCTCTCGCGCAGGATGCGATTGCCGAATTTGTGAGATCTTTCGACAGCTCGGAACGATTGGCCTTTTACGCTTACAGCCGCGATCTATACCGCGGCTCAGTGCTCACCGCTGACCGAACGCAGGTGTTGCGCGGGGTGCGTTCCACAGTGGCAGGAGATGATCCCGCGCTGTACAACGCGCTGCTGCTCACGCTCAAGGATGCAGGCCGCTACGCCGGCAGAAAAGTGGTGGTGGTCTTCTCCAATGGTCCAGACCGCGCCAGCATGGTCGCGCCCGAAGACATCGGCGAGCTGGCCCAGTCAGAGGGAATCCCCATTTATGTGGTGAGCACGCACGAGGCAAAGCTGGATCCGGCTTCTGAGACCGTCTTTCGCCGTCTGAGCGCGGCAACCGGTGGAGAAGCCTATCTGGCCAGAAGCTGGAGAGACCAGCAAAAAGCCTTTGCTTCCATCCGCAGTGACGTAGGCCATCTCTATTCACTCAGCTATTATCCGCAGGCCAATCCCAATCATGGCTGGCGCACCATCAAGGTGAAGCTGGTAGGGGAAGCCGCGAAAAAATACCACATCCGTACGCGCAGCGGTTATCGTCCCAAACCTACCCGGTTCGTTGAGGAAGTGAATCCGGCCCAGTAGGATCTGAATGTAAAAATTTCCTCATGGCCTTGAAATCCGGGTTTCGAGTGTGATTTGGCACTGCTGTAAGTCATTGAAAAGCAGTGTCTCTCCGCGTTGGCAGTCCAGTTGCTAGACAGAACCAGTGTGGAGGAGTCCCC
>QIAW01000259.1:0-3150 GCA_003225655.1 Acidobacteriota bacterium | reverse complement strand
CTTGAAGACCTGGTGGATCGCGTCTTTCGCAAACATCACTTCACTTCTGTTCCCACTCCGCCGCCTACGGTTCGCTTCCGGGTGGCAGAAGAGTTTAAAAGAATCAAAGAACTTCTTAAAGCCGCCTGAAGGGCCAGCGTACCGCGCCGCCCTCTAGCAAGCGGCGTCTGGTGGAGAGTACTTCGGGCATCTGCAACTCTCCGTAGAAGCACCTTGTCGGCGCAGGCCGCCCCTCACTCAATTCCCAACTCCCGGTTGAGGAATCCGACCAAATACTTCCACACCAGGTAATAGACCACAACGCCGGCGAGAAACCAGGGCACGATCAGAAAGTACGGTACGCTGATGGCCTGGAACCAGGTGACGCCATGCGTGCCGACCGTCAGGAATCCGCCACACGCGGCGCCAAAAGCCCCCATCGTCGCCAGGATCAGCGGCAGCAGCGCGCCATGGAAGCCGATAGGCAAATGGCGGTGCGGCCGGGACCACACGTAGACAATGTTCCAGATGCCAAACGCATTGGGCACCAGCGCCATGGGAAAAAGGTCAGCGCGACCAGCAGAGCCAGGCTGGGCACGACAACGCCTGCCATATAGGCACGAAGATAAGGGTGGGTGTTCATGATGTCCTCCAATTACAGGTGATAGAACAGCACCGGAATCGCTCCCGGGAAAAATACAAGCCACGCGGCCACCGCCGCAAGCAGGACCCAGTCAAACCACGGCACCACCGTGGGAGGCGCTTCGAGGCGCTTCAGCATGGCGGGCCAGAGGTCGCGTCGCAGTTCCGCGCCGACTGGTGGCAGTGACTTCTTAAGCAATTGTTCGATTCGTTTCTGGTCGTGTTCATTCATGGTTCGATTCCTTGTTGCTTCAATTCTTTTCTGAGAAAGCGGAGGGCCCGGAAGACGCGCAGCTTAACGGCTCCCGTGGAAATGCCCAACGCCTCAGCAATTTCTTTGTAGGGTTGCTCTTCAATCAGCGCCAGGGTGGCTGCGGCCTGCAGCTTAGGTGGAAGCCGGCCGAACGCGCGCGCCGTTTTCCGGCGAAGCTCCTCCGAGATACCGGGCTCCGGCAACGGCGGCGACGGCAGATCGTCGGGGAGCCCAGTTTCAAGCCGCACGGTCTTCAAATAATCGAGTGCAGCGTTGGTAGCGATGCGTCGCGCCCACGGCGCGAAGCTGCGCGCTGGGTCGAAGCGGGCGTGCGCGCGATGGATGCGCCAGAAGGTTTCGACGGTGAGGTCCTCGGCGGCTGCCGGATCGCGGACAATGCGAACGATCCAGCCGTAAACCTCGCCCTGATGCCGGCGGAACAGCGCCTCGAAGGCGTCAGGGTCTCCGCGACAGAACTGCCGCAACACGTCGGATGGCTGTTCCACGACTGGCATTTTCTCCCCTTCTATATACACTTACGGCGCGGAAAGGACGAGGGTTACAAGGAATTTGTTACCCCTGTAATGACGTGAGCATGGGCTGCTGGTAACCAGCGGTTGCGCAAGAGAGCGCCAATGAGCACAATGGTTGCGTTGCGAGATCTTGCGCTTTCGGCGCTATGTGGCGTAGCCTTTTGGGTTCTGTCACAAAAAACCTCAGCGCGCATGAATGAAGATGAGACGTAATAATCTCAGATTAAGAGCATTGCTTCCGATAGCCCTACTGCTGGCCGGCACTGCGCAAATGTCCGCCCAGAGCGCGAAGACGCCACAAGTGCTCAGTTCGTGGAGGAAGCAATTTCACAGGCGCCATCGAGATCTCTCTGAACTGATGGATATGGCGAGCAATGCTCCCCCCAACCTTTCTGCAAAGGCGCTGGTCACCATCGCCGAATCGCCGCAACTTAAGAACCCGGAGTGGAAGCGCAATATTTTATTGCAAGCATTCGATGCCGCCGCTTTAGCCCACGACCCGATGCCCCGCACGTTCGTTTTGAACGGAAGCTTCAAAGCACTCGACATCATAGGAACCCGTGCCCAATTGGAAGAACTAATATCAGGCCAGGGAGTAGACCGGCTATCACTACAGAGTGAAATTGTAGCCGAGATGCTCAAAATCGATTCGTCCGCAGCCAGGGATCTCTATTTCCGCATGCCATCACCCTTTCTGAGCCGCTCTGCTTGCGCTGATGCTTTTGTTCCTGATCCTTCTGCTTACTATGCGGTTCTTGGCGAAATCGCGAAGGCGGCATTCAGTTCCACCGAAAAACAGGAACAAAGGGACTTACAGTTAGTATCCGCAACGATCCGGAAAATGAAGTCTCCGTCGGACCTGGCGCCCATATCCCGGATTTTGCTGTTCCCTCAGTGGAGTAGGGAAGAAGTAAGCCTATTGGCCGCTGATTTTTCCAGCATCATGGCCGATATGGAGACAGACGATCGCTCCTTCTCCTCCACTCTCAGCAATACTGATACAGAGATCGGCCGCGTTATTGATCTCTTGCGCTCCCACCAGATCGCAACCGAGCCGTTACTCGCGGCGTATCGAGCGTATCTGACGCACGGCCTTACCGAAGAAAGATGCGCTGACAATATTGAAAATGATGCCAATGTCACAAAGGTCGTTCGTCGCTTTAACCAGCAATTTGCGTCGGAAGGCAATCCCAGGCTTGCCCCGCTTGATCTTACCGAATTGAAGCCCGCGAAGATCGGAGGCGAACCTGAGATGCCACGGCTGTTTATGGATCCTGCTTCTGGCAATTTCTTGGAAAATATTTTCGATCTGGCATTTCAAGGTTTGGCAAAATCGGCCGATGCTGAGGACCAAGCCGCTAGGCGCGATCAGGTTTTCGAGATGTTCGATAACATGCAGCCCGAATCAGGAGAAGACGACAACTCCTATGTCATGCGCAAGGGTTTAGCATTCACGGCTGTCATAGAAGTCATGCCCCCAGGAGAGCGGCGCGAAAGGGTGCTCCTCCACTATGCCGATTTCCTCAATTCTGTTGCTGATAATTCCAGTGATCTTGCTGCATGGCTCGGCCCTCTAAGCCTACTGCTGAATGACGTTGGCCCCGATTCGGTCGAACGCAAAACGTTGCTTGAGAAACTGCTGAGTTCACCTCAGCCGGCAGTTGCCCTGTATGCGAGATTGCAACATCTTCAGCAAGACAGTCAGCGCTGAATCGCTTTCCCCGGATCGTTAACTGATCACCC
>QIAW01000258.1 GCA_003225655.1 Acidobacteriota bacterium | reverse complement strand
CTCGTCGCCGGCTATACCAAAATTACTCCCGAGTTCGGTCTGCGTGTCTATATGCGTGATTTCGACAAGCTGCAAAATCGGAAGCGTAGCAAGCAGAAATAACCCGTTCACGTATTCACGACACTTAACACGACTGGATTCTGCCCAGGCATGTTTTAGAAGACGCACGTTTACGATTTCGCTGCTGCCGCAGCTTTTTGCGCCCGGGCAGCGCGTTGCTCCGCCAGCTTGGGGAGCATGGGAACAAGTTTTTCGCCCAGTTTCCTGAGCGAATCAGCTTCGGTGGAAGAAAGCAGAAGTTGGCGGAGAACTTCGGTCTCAGTGGTTTCTTGCTTCACCTTCTTGCCTTCAATCTTGTTTTGTACCAGCAGAACGCGCAGTGAGTTTGTCATGCTGCACTGTGGGCAACTCACCAAATCAAACCGATACCAGGCAATGGAGTCCGGCTGCACCGCGCCGAGCTGCTCCGCATAAGAAAAATCCTTGTTCTCTAAATGTTGTTTCAGCTCGGCTGCGTGCTGTTTGAGGTCCTTTTGATAGCTCTTGAAAGCAGCCTTTTCTGCCGGCGGGGGAGCCTGGCCTGCCCCGGCAAAACAGATACCTGTCGTCGATTTCGCAAAGAGATCGCAGCCTTCGCAGAAAGTGGCCTGCTGCATGGCCTGCACAGCCGTGAACACCGCACTGCCCAAAATAAATACAGCTTCGACGCCCCATGCAATCCAGAGAGGAATGCCGTTTACAACGCTCCCTCGTAGAGTCCAGGCACCCACCTTGTTGACTTCAAGAATGGTCTGCCACATCTCTGCCGGGTGCAGAAGAAGCGGGATGGTTGGCAGATGCAGCAGAGCGTGCAGCCAGACTGCCCAGCTTACGTAATAAGCAATCAGTACCACCAGCAGCGCGGTCAGGCCGGCTATCGGGAGGTTGCGGCATTTGTGAGATTCCAGGGATGATTCGGTGGCTACGCCGATCATGGCGCCGAATCCGAAAGAGGCCAAAGCGTCGATATAGATGAATGGATTCCAGTGAATGAGCCAGGCATACAGCCATGCGCATGGCAGACCAACCAGCAAGCCGATGAAGAGTGCTACCAGAACTCCGCCGGCAAAGAATTTCCCCGAGTGCTTGTAGTAGAGTCCCGGACCGAAAGCAGCATCCATGGATCACCCCCGAAATCGGCAAATTGAAGGTATTAGCTGTGAGAACGGTAGGACGCAAATCTGGCACTGTCAAGCGGAAAAGAAGCGGAAAAGCCACATAACTTATAGACCAATATACAATTGAAAGCTTTATTCGCAGCCGCACCGCAAGCAGAACTAAACCCGAGGAGAGCAATCGCGAAATGCCGCAAAAGACAATTGTGAAACTAAGCTTGTGTGTGATCTCAGCTTTTGCGCTTTTGAGCTGCGCACGTACAGATCATGCGAAAGCGCCGGCCCCCACCCCGGCGCCTTCGGTAAGCATCGCCGACGATGGAATTCGCGACGTGGTCAACCGTGTGGCGCGCCATCAACTCCATCCCTTAAAAGATCAGCACAGGCTGCGGCAAAGCCCGATGGCATCGCCTGGGGATATCCCTGGGGTGTAGCGCTCTACGGACTCACCCGGTCCACCGATGCCACGGGCGATAAGGAAGTGGAAAGCTTTGTCCTCAATCACAACCAGATTTGTTCGCGCTACTATTCCTGGCTGACCGAATTGCACGCGACCATCGGTGATTCGCCGGAGTTAACGGAGACATTCGACAAGGCAAAAATTCGCGGTCTGCTTCGCCTGGGCAACCTGGATAGTTGCGGCGCCATGGGCGCCCAAATGCTCGAGGGCATCCTGCGCCATCCTGACCAGGAGAGCGCGGAGGAAAAAGTTGTGGTCGCGCGCATCGCCGATTGGATCGTCAACAAACAAGATCGCTTGCCCGATGGAACGCTGTGGCGCTCCAAGGCAATGGGCGGCACGGTTTGGCCGGATGATCTTTACATGTCAGCACCTTTTCTCATTCGCTATGCCAAATACACTGGGGACCAGAAATACCTGGATGACGCCGCCAATCAAATCATCCGCCAGGCCGCGCTCGAGCAGGATAGCGATGGCCTGTGGTTTCATGGCTACTTCATCAACGAGAAAAAACATGCGCCCTTCAAGTGGGGACGCGGCAACGGATGGGTGACGGTGGCCACCGTGGAGGTGCTTTCGGTGTTGCCTGAAAACCATCCTGCTCGCGCCCAGCTCATTGAGATTCTGCGCAAACAGATCGAAGGCTTGAAGAAAGTGCAGGCTGCTGATGGCATGTGGCGCCAGGTGCTCGATAAGCCCGAGCTATGGGAAGAAACTTCCTGCACCGCGATGTTTGCTTACGGAATCGCGCGCGCCGTCCATCGTGGCTGGATTGATGCTTCCAACATGGCCGTTGCGCGCAAGGCATTTGCCGGCATTGCCAAGAACGTGGCCGCTGACGGTACGGTCAGAAACACATGCATGGGGACCAACATCAGTACCGATTTGAACTACTACATCGAACGTCCGCATCCGGATGACGATATGCATGGTCGCGGTCCGGTCATGCTCGCCGGCACCGAGATTTTGCTGGCAGGAACAAAATAGGGCCCGATTGATTTATCAATGACAGCCTGGCATCAAACTGATGGCTTTTGAGAATGCTTAGCTCATTTTAAGGACTGCTGTATCCCGCAGATTGTGCCGCCCCGCTGCCTGGATTATTCATCATATTTCATTGCAAAACATCGAATAGCATTGTGCATCAACGATTTTGGATGGATTCCACAAATTCCATGAGCAACACAGCGTCGTGCAGCAAAAAGGTGTCGCCCCTCCAGGGCTCGTGCTCTTTTTACAGCTTACCCACCGCTTCGCTGTCGCTTCGCGGTGGGCTAAACTCTTCGCGCGCTTCCAGCGCTCGTGTAACATTTTGCCACCGTTATCGTGCACCTCATGAATAATCCAGCTGGGGCTCACACTCTGTTAAAGCTTTCCCAGCACTTCGCGCTGGTTAAACTCTTCGCCGCGCCACCCCACCCCAGCACGCGTGGCGCGTGCTGGGGTCCCGGTTCCGGCGCTGGAGCATCGCGGATGCGAGATACAGCAAGGTTTAAAACGGGCTAATGGGCCTGTTGCGAGACGGGCGAGGGGTGTTCCAAAACACGCACCGAGATCAATCGGGGCTCGTAGGCAATATTTCTTGAGCGCCGCGCAACCACCAAAGCTTCAAAGTATGGGACCTTTTGTGTAAGATCAATGCCCAGCGCGGTGTGCAATTTCTGGATTGCATCTTCATCGCAAAGAAATCGGCTTCCGGCGTCCACTGCAGCCATGTCGCTGCCGCCGATCAACAGAGCTGTTCCCTGGCTGGTGGGCATGTAGGAAAGGGTGGCATAGGTAGTGCTGGCCGGAACGTTCCACTCGTAAGTGTCGCTCTCGCCGGCTTTCGGCCTGCGGTTCCGCAACAATGCTCTGCGCGTCTCAGGATGCCACTCGTAAATAAAATTCAACTGACTGTCGAACAGCTCGACCCATGGGTTTGCTTTCCGGTGTCCTAGAAAGATTACGTTGTCGGGCTGGGGTTCCCAACGGAAATCACGGGTATAGACAACCACACTGGGTATTTTGTGCCGCTCAGCCGTTCCGGTAAGCCGGGCGACCGCGATACCATCCTGGCTTCCGGTGAAATAGGTGCTCATGAAATGCGTCATCGCACCCCTTGTTCCCGGGTCTGGAATCCATTTCTTGAGCAAGTCGCCGGGGTAGCTCGGGTCTCGATATTCCTGCAGAGTGATGGGTCGATCCATGAAATCGGAAAAGAACATCGCATTCGCGTCGGAGGTAACAATCGAGGTTGGACGGCCGTTGTCGAACAACTGCTTCCAGAGGTGATCCAGGTAGGGAGAATGAGCATTTGAGAGCGCTCGCTCGCTGCGCAAACGCCAATTTTGCCACCCCAGCCATCCGGCATTGCTGACAGATCGCCGTTATCCACTTCTTTGGGCGATCGGAGCTGTTCCTTCCGTGGCTGAAAGATCGGCAGATACGAGCCTATGGGTATTTCGATGGTGATCGGCTCCTCCCCGCCTTCGGAGAGAAAATACTGCAGCAGTTTCTTCCGTAGATGTGAAACCTGGGTCCTGACGATCGTATCCCCGTCTGA
>QIAW01000257.1 GCA_003225655.1 Acidobacteriota bacterium | reverse complement strand
GTAACCTCTGGCTGGGACAGCCCGTCGCAGACGCGCTTCGCGTCCGGACAATATGTTTATCTCACCGGTAGCGGCTTTCAGGAAGGCCAGCAATATGCCATTATCCGCAAGCTAAAAGACCCCAACCGCTGGGAGGGTTTTACCGGCCAGCGCAGCGCGGTTGCGCAAGCCGGCCAGCCTTACGGCGAGATCGCTCACGCCACTATTGTGCAGGGTGGGGTCCGGGGAAATACAGCAATTGCTTTGGTCACCTTCACCTGCGACGGGATTGTTCCACATGATCTCGCTATTCCTTTTGTAGAACGCCCCACTCCACGATACAAAGATCCGGGCCCATTTGATCCCTATGCGCTACCGAATGGCAAAACGACAGGACGCATTATTCTGGCGAAAGATTGGGACCAGCTCGTAGGTAAAGGACGCATCGTTTACCTTAACATTGGAGCGGACAAAGGTGTGAAGCCGGGCGATTACTTCCACGTGACCCGTTTTTATAAAGATCTCATGAAGGACCCGGGCGATAGTCTTTCTTTCAAAGCCTCCACTCTTGAGGAGACGCAGGCGCTGCCCAACATACCGAGTTCCAAGATCGATGAACTTCCGCGCCGCGCCCTGGGAAACCTGATGGTCATGAATGTGAGCCCGAAAAGCTCTACGGGAATTCTTACATTCACCATGGAAGATACCAAAGTCGGCGATGGCGTGGAGATGTTTGAGCCGCCACCACCGCCGCCGCCGCCGCCGGCCGTTTCCACCATGCCAAGCATCAATTGCGTTCCTAATCCGGCGACGGTGAAGCGCGGTGAGAGTTCAACCGTCACCTGCGACGCCACCAGCCCGGACAATCATCCGCTGACGTTCTCCTACAGTACCTCCGCGGGACGGATAACGCCGCGAGATAACAATGCCCTGCTGGACACCTCAGACGTTGCGCCCGGCCCGGTTGCAGTGACTGGAACCGTCACCGACGACCGCAACCAGACGGCAAGCTCGACCGCCAATGTGAACGTGGAACCTCCACCGGCAGCGCCCACGCCCACGTCGCAGACCATCAACTTCAAACGAAATAGCGCTTACGTTGATAACAAGGCCAAAGCCATTCTGGATGGTGTCGCTCTGCAGCTACAGCAGCAGGCCGATGCCACCGCGGTGGTCATAGGCCACTCCGACACGGGCGAGCGCAAATCATTGGCTACGCTGCGGGCCAACAATGTCAAGAATTACCTCGTGGGCAAAGGCATTGACCCCAAACGCATTGAGACCCGCACCAGCGTGACTCCGAGTGGAACGGCTGAAGTCTGGATCGTACCGGCGGGCACCTCGATACCCGCAGAGGCCGCCCCGGCTGAGGCGCCTCCGGCGGCTACAACGCCGCCAGCCCCAACCCGGAAGAGAAGCAGCAGGAAGAAGTCTGCGCCAGCCGCTACCAGCCCGCATTAAGAAATCACAGCCCCCTACACAGGCGCATGGTTTTTCATGCGCCTTTTTTGTTTTGAGTCAGCAGACAACAGAAAAGCCTGCACCCAGGAAAGATGCAGGCTGTCTTTTTTGCTTGCTAAAAACAACTACCAGACCCGGCATGCATTCTGGCTGACCATCTTCTGGTTAGGTTTGCAGGCGAATGCCTTGGCGAAATCGGGGTTGTTCTGCACCGTGCCAATCACACGGTAGCGTCCGGGTGAGTGAGGATCGGTCTTGGCTGCCAGCCGCGCACTTTCATCGGTCCGGTTTTCACACCAGACCTGGGCAAAACCCAGAAAGAAGCGTTGTTCGGGCGTGAAACCGTCTTTCTTCTGGCTTGCAGAACTACTCTTCTCCGCGGCCAGGGCCTTGCGCAACGCCATGAGCGCAATGCGCATGCCGCCATTGTCAGCGGTGTTTTCGCCCAAGGTAAGCCTTCCATTGAGATGAAGCTCGGGAAGCGGAGTGAATGAGCTGTACTCATCGGCGATGCAACCGGTCCGCTGGTCGAACTCTTTTCGATCGGCCTCGGTCCACCAGTTGCTCAGGTTACCGTTGGCGTCAAATTTGCTGCCCTGATCGTCAAAGCCATGGGTGAGCTCGTGGCCGATGACTACGCCGATGCCGCCAAAGTTCACCGCATCATCTTGTGTCTGATCGAAGAAGGGCGGCTGCAAAATGCCGGCGGGAAAATTGATGTCGTTTTCCGACGAGCTGTAGTAGGCGTTGACGGTGGGCGGGGTCATTCCCCATTCTGTCTTGTCCAGCGGCTGGCCGATCTTGTTCCAGTCGCGGCGCACTTCAAAAGCACGCGCCTGCCAGACGTTGCCCAGCAGATCGCCGCGCGCAATCTTTACCGTGCTGTAATCTCGCCACCTATCAGGATAGCCGATCTTGTTGCTGATGGCCTTGAGCTTTGCTTCCGCCTGCTTCTTGGTGTCAGCGGTCATCCAGGAGAGCTCATGGATGTCGGCGCCCAGCGCCTGTTCCAGGGCATCGACCATCTTCAACATACGCTTTTTCCCGTCGGCGCCAAACGTTTGGGCAACATAAGACTGGCCCAGCGCTTCTCCGAGCAGTTGGTCGGTCATAAGGACGCAGCGTTTCCACCGCGCCCGGAGCTCCTTCTGGCCGGAGAGATACTTCTCGTAGAAGCTGAAGTTTTCCTGCACGAAAGGTTCAGAGAGCGTGGGAGCAGCGGAATGGATGGCGTGCCATTT
>QIAW01000008.1:4345-17821 GCA_003225655.1 Acidobacteriota bacterium | reverse complement strand
AAGATCCGATCGGAAAAATCATCCTGGTGGATTCGGTGCCCTACCAGGTCATCGGAGTAGAAGAGAAGCGCAAGGGACAATTCTTCAAAGATCAATCGGCAGACCGCGTGGCCACCGTGCCCTATCATTCCTATGAGAAACACCACCCCGTGGATAACGACAATTTTATCGGCGCCGTGCCCTACCCGGGTATGAAGTCTACGGCTGAAGACCAGATCCGGGAAGTGCTGCGCCGCCGCCGCAAGGTCCCCTATAACAAGCCGGATAGTTTCGGCATCTCCAGCGCCGACGCCATAGCCACCCAGTTCCACCAGATTACCGGTATGGTGGCGTTGGTCACCATTGTCATCAGCTCGATTGGCTTGATGATCGGTGGCGTAGGCGTGATGAACATCATGTTGATGTCGGTGACCGAGCGCACCCGCGAGATTGGCGTGCGCAAGGCCATTGGCGCCCGTCGCCGCGACATTATTGGCCAATTCCTGGCCGAAGCCATTACCCTGACCGGCGCGGGTGGCGTCATTGGCGTGCTCATCAGCTTTGGCGTCAGCCTGCTGATTAGTCTTATTTTCCCCTCGCTACCAACGTCGGTGCCTATGTGGGCGGTAGTGACCGGCGTGCTGGTCTCCATGAGCGTGGGCTTGTTCTTCGGAATGTATCCGGCGGTCAAGGCCGCCCGCCTCGACCCCGTGGACGCGCTGCGCTACGAATAGACGCACATCTAAATCCCAGCCACCCGGCTCGCAGGCCGGCAGCACGCAAGCGAGTGAACTATAGGAACTGCGATTCTCCTCGGCATTTCCGAACCCACACTTTAAAATAAAAAAAATGACTTCTTCCGATGTCTCCGCGGATACCCAGACGCAGACCAGCGGCGCGCGCTCTGCAATAGATTCAAAGCGCAAGGTGCTGCTGAAAATTGTTCTCGTAGCTTTTGTGCTGCGACTCGCGGTCCTGACCCTGGGACACACCTATCATTTCGCCGCAAAGGACGACCACTTCGGTTTTGGCTGGGAGACCGGACGCATCGCCCGCTCCATCGCGCTGGGCAAGGGTTTCAGCTCTCCCATGCAAGGCGACACAGGGCCCACCGCATGGATTGCGCCGCTCTATCCTTATTTTTTAGCGGCGCTGTTTAAGCTCTTTGGTATTTACTCCAATGCTGCCGCCTGGGTTGCGCTGGCGGTCAATAGCCTATTTTCGGCGCTCACCTGCGTAACTCTGTATCTGCTTGGCGAAGAGCTGTTCAGCAGCCAGGTAGCACGGTGGGCCGCATGGATATGGGCGCTGCTGCCCTATGCCATCTATTGGCCGGTGCGCTTTGCCTGGGAGACCAGCTTTGCTACATTCCTGCTGGCCACGGTTTTTCTGATTGCCGTTCGCCTGGAGCGCGACAATCGGCTCTCTTCCTGGTTGTGGCTCGGCTTTTTGTGTGCGCTGATTGCCCTGAGCAATCCGTCGCTACTGGCCTTCCTGCCATTTTGCGGAATATGGGTGCTCTATCGCCAGTATCGCGCCGGCAGAATGAGGTTGCACTACGCAGTTCTGTCGGGATTGCTGTTTTTTGCCTGCATTGCTCCCTGGCTGGCGCGCAACTACATGGTTTTCGGCAAGTTCGTATTCATCCGCGGCAATGCTGGCGCGGAATTTCGCCTGGGAAATGGACCTGGCGCTGATGGCCAGTGGATGTACTGGCTGCATCCCAGCCAGAACCCGGCTGAGCTGAAGAAATACCGGCGCCTCGGCGAGGTTGCCTATATCGCGGAGCGCAAGCACGAAGCCATGGAGTGGGTGCTGCAGAACCCAGGCCGCTTTGCCGTCATCAGCCTCAAGCGATTCTTCTTTTTCTGGTTCGGCACGCCGCGCGCCACCGACTATGTTTTCGTGGAACTCAGCCGCAACCTGTTTTTTTCTCTCACCTCGATCCTGGCTTTTCTTGGGCTGGCGGTGGCCTTGCGCCGGCGCGCGCGCGCAGCCATGCTGTTTTTCTGGATGTTCGTTTCCATCCCGATGATTTACTATTTCACCTTTACGCATCCACGCTATCGCCATCCCATTGAACCGGAGATGCTGCTGGTCAGCGTCTACCTCTTCGCGATGGCAGAAAGACGCGGAAGCGCGAAAGCTGCATAGGAACCAGGAATACCGGGCCTGTT
Organism: Acidobacteriota bacterium; assembly: GCA_003225655.1. Classification (GTDB taxonomy): domain Bacteria; phylum Acidobacteriota; class Terriglobia; order Terriglobales; family Acidobacteriaceae; genus QIAW01. The sequence continues at coordinate 15,665 of QIAW01000008.1, read as the reverse complement.
TAGTTTCTCTGTACCGAAACAGTATCGCCAAAACGAGAAAACGCAAGATCCTTCGCGCCAAAAGACGGCGCTCAGGACGACAAAATGCAGATGTCATGGCGAAATAGGAAGCAAATAGAATCGTTACGACGGCAAAAACTAAAAACCTTTCATGAACCCATCGCCTGCGCCGCCCCAATTCAAAACTCTTTCTATCATTATTCCTTGCTATAACGAGAAGGAAACCATCGAGCACGTCATCGAGAGCGTGATGGCTGTTACTATCAATCTCTCGCGCGAGCTCATTATTGTGGACGACTGCTCCAAGGATGGCACCCGCGAGATCCTCCAAGAGCTCAAAGCGCCTGCCGGCGCCACCCTGCGCGTGCTGATGCATGACCGCAACCAGGGTAAAGGAGCGGCCATCCGCACCGGCCTCGAGCACGTGACCGGAGACATCGTGCTGGTGCAGGATGCAGACCTCGAATACGACCCCTCCGACTTTCCCGCGCTGCTCGTGCCCATTCTTGCCGGCAGGGCCGACGTGGTTTTTGGCAACCGCTTTCATGGCGGAGCTCACCGCGTACTCTATTTCTGGCACTATCAGGCGAACCTCTTCCTGACCACGCTGTGCAACCTGATCACCAATCTCAACCTCAGCGATATGGAGGTGGGTTACAAGGTCTTTCGCAGCGAATTCATCAAGAAGGTAAAATTGACCGCCAACCGCTTTGGTTTCGAGCCTGAAATCACCATCAAGGCCGCGCGTCTGAGGTGCCGTATTTACGAGGTGCCCATCTCGTACCATGGGCGGACCTACGAAGAAGGCAAGAAGATCACCTGGCGCGACGGCGTCGCCGCATTGTATTTTCTTGTGCGGTTTGGAATTTTTGGATAGTCTCTGAGCCGCCATCTGCGAGCTACTAGGGCTGTTTACACGCATGATGGCTCGTGGCTGGCGGTTCGGGCTGTGAGCACAACACCCAACGCAAGCAGCTTCATTGCACCATTGATATAATTAAATTTCTGCGCACTCTTTAGATTTGGAGTTCCAACCCAATGATTCGTTTCTTGCAAACCCCCGGAAGAGTCAAAAAGCTCATCTTGGGCGGTATTCTGCTCTTCTTCTGCACTGCACTGGTGGTCACCCTCATCCCCGGGGTGGGAAGTGATTTCTCCTCCAGTCATCCGGGAGTGCTGGCCAAAGTTGGCGGCCAGGAGATCACGGCCGTCGACCTGCAGAAGCTCGTGGGCAACCGCGAGCTTGCCGGGCCGATCGTGGACCAAGCGCTTCAATACGTGGTTGGTCAGAAAGCGATGCTGATGGAAGCTGACCGCCTGGGACTCAGGGTTACGGACGAAGAATTGCGGGACTTCTTACATAAACAATTCGGATCGATGCTCTTCCCCAAAGGGGAGTATGTCGGTGACGAAAAGTATACCGAGTTCGTGCAGGGCCAGGGCATGCCTTCCATACAGGAGTACGAGAAGGAGCTTAAGACCCAACTGCTGCTGCGCAAGCTGCAGAGCACGGTGACCGCAAGCGCCCAGGTAGCCCCCGAAGACGTGCAGCGCGAGTTTGTGAAGCAAAACACCAAGGTCAAACTGCAGTACGCGGTCATCAATGGAGATGAAATCTCCAAGAAGATCAATCCCACCGAGACTGAGCTGAAGGCCTACTACGACCTGCACAAGGCAGCGTATTCCAACCCTCTGCCGGAAAAGCGCAAAGCGCGTTACATCGCCATTGATATAGCCAAGCTCCAGAATCAGGTCAGCGCCACTCCCGACGATCTGCTGCGTTATTACAATGAGCACAAAGACGATTTCCGCCAGGCGGAAGAGGTCAAGGCCAGCCACATTCTGATTCAAGTTCCGGCGAAGGCCGACACCAAGACTGATGACGCCGCCCGCGCCAAGGCGGAAGATATTCTCAAACAGCTAAAAGCAGGCGCCAACTTCGAGGAGTTGGCCAAGAAGAACTCTGACGATAAAGGAAGCGCAGCGAAGGGTGGTTCATTGGGATGGTTTCAGCGCGGCGCCATGGTCCCTGAGTTTGAAAAGGCCGCCTTTTCGACGCCGCCCGGCCAGATCAGCGGAGCAGTGAAAAGTGACTTCGGATATCACATCATCCGGGTCGAAGATAAGCATGAAGCCCGCCTCAAGCCGCTGGAAGAAGTGAAAAACCAGATTCAGCCGCTGGTCGCTGCTCTTAAAGCGCATCAGCAGGCAGATTCTCTGGCATCCACAGTGACCACGGAAGCCAAGTCCCAGGGATTGGAGGCCGCCGCGGCGAAGAACCATCTCGATATAGTGAACTCCGATTGGTTTGCACGCACCGATTCATTGCCGGGAATTGGAACCTCCCAGGAATTCGGCGATGCGGTCTTTACCACCAAGGAAAAGTCGCCACCCGCCGAGGTGGGAACCAACACCGGCTACGTGGTCTTTGAGCTAACAGGAGTGAAGCCCCCAGTAGTTCCAACCTATGTGGATGTTCGCAGCCAGGTTGAAAGTGAGTACAAGGCTGAGCAAACCAATATGCTGTTGTATAAGAAAGCGCAGGAGCTCAGTGATCGGGCGCATGCCTTAAAGGACCTGCAACGTGCCGCCAAAGAGCTTGGCGCAAAGGTGGAAACCAGTGAGAAGCTGCTGGGGCCGACTGACCAACTTCCCAATCTGGGCAGCATGGGAGGAGGGGCTGCGGTCGCTTTTTCCATGAGGCCTGGAGAAATCAGCTCTCCTATTCGCGCCGGACGTAATAATGCCGCGGTGTTGAGCGTCGTCGAGCGGCAGGAGCCGACCACGGCGGAGCTGGAGAAATCGGGCGATCAGATACGCGAGCAACTTTTGCAGCAAAAGCGCTCAGAGATACTTCAACTCTACGCGGAAGGCCTGAAGCAGAGCCTGCAAAAGGAAGGCAAGATCAAAGTGAACCAGCAGGAACTGGATCCCTATACCAAACGCGCGGCTCCCGATACCAGTTACAATCAATGAGCAGGTTCTAGGGTTTCTCCCACGCTCGCTCCATTGTGTCATCCTGATCCTGCGAAGCGAGAGAGAACCCCGATGGAGATTGGAGCCACTTGCAGGCTTGAATGGGACACAATATGAAATGGAAGCTGGCTTTCAATGCGCAAGTTGCGGTGAGTGGAACGAGATTTTCGTAGATGAATCTGCCGGTGTTCACCAGCAGTATGTAGAAGATTGCCAGGTCTGCTGTAAACCCAATCTTCTTTCCGTCGCGATCGAGCATACGTCGGGCGATCTGCAGATTACGGCGGAATTGGAATCGTAGAACAGTCAGCCACACATCTTTATGCCATTTCAGCGTTCGAGCGGAATCCTGCTCCATCCAACTTCACTGCCTTCGCGCGGGGGCATCGGCGACTTCGGCCCGGCAGCCCATGATTTCATACGCTTTCTTGTCCAGGCGCGGCAAAGTTCATGGCAGATACTTCCGCTGGGTCCCACCGGCGCGGGAAACTCTCCCTACAGCTCGACCTCGGCCTTTGCCGGCAATCCGCTACTGGTAAGCCTCGAGCGTCTGGCCGAGCGCGGATGGATCTCACCCGAGCGCCTCAAGGGTCTTCCGCAGAGCATCTCCGCGGTTGATTTTGAGCAGACACGCGCCGTCAAGCTGCCTCTACTCTCCGCGGCCGCGGAAAATTTCCTGCGGCAGGGCAGCAACTCTGCCCGGCAGAGGTTCAGCAATTTTCAGCAAGCCAATCGCTGGTGGCTCGACGACTACGTTCTCTTCGAAGTCCTGCGGCAAAAGCACAAAAGCGCAACCTGGAACTCATGGGAGCGCGGTCTAGCCCGCCGCGAGCGCCAAAGCCTGCAGAAAGCCCGCGCCGAGCTGGCGCATGAATTGGAGATTGCTTCTGTTATCCAGTTCGCTTTTTTCGAGCAGTGGAGGGCACTGCGCGAGACATGTCACCAGCAAGGTGTTCGCATTGTAGGAGACGTCGCCATCTTCGTGAGTTACGACAGCGCCGATGTGTGGTGCAATCCAGAGCTTTTCTACCTTGATTCCGATCTGCGGCCCACCGTCGTGGCCGGAGTGCCTCCAGACGCCTTCAGCGAAACCGGACAGCGTTGGGGCAATCCGCTCTACCGCTGGGGCCTGTTGCGGCTTCGAAAAGTATTGGGAGATTCCGGCCGCCGATCCTACCGCTATCAATGGACGCTGGCAGCCCGGTCCGGGAGATGATCTCTTCCACGCCCTGCGCAGCGCTCTCGGAGATTTACCGCTCATTGCCGAAGATTTGGGCTACATTACCCCTGAGGTGCATGCCTTGCGCGACCGGTTGCAGCTTCCCGGCATGCGTGTGCTGCAGTTCGGCTTCGGCAATCCCGGAGCGCATTTTTATCTGCCGCACCGCTTTCACTCTAATACCGTTGCCTATACAGGCACGCACGACAATGACACAACCCTGGGATGGTGGCGCTCCGGGGCCAGCGATGTCGAACGGGCGGCGGTGAAAGCATACTTCGGCCCGAAAGCGGATGGAGAAATCCATTGGACTTTAATCCATGCCGCAGCATCGTCGGTTGCGGATCTGTGCATTGTGCCACTTCAGGATGTACTCGGGCTCGGCAGCGAGGCGCGGATGAACACTCCCAGCCGCTCCGATGGCAATTGGAATTGGCGATATCAACCCGATGCCTTAAGCTCGAATCTAGCGCAACGGCTGGCCGCATTGGCCTCCATTACCGATCGAGATGCCGGCCTCTCAGCGGCCAATCAGCAGGGCTACCGGGAAGCTGGCGAAGAGTTCGCGGCCTGAGAGCGCACGCCGCGCGTCTGCTTGCAGAATTTTTCCGGTAAAGGCATCGACAAAATGTGCCGGTGCAGAGCGCGGCAACTGCAGCTCGGTATCTTCCCAGACCTCTCCTAGTGGCGCAGCCAGGGCGCCGTTCATCAGCGTATAGGTAAGACGGGGAACTGCAACCACAGCTACTTCATCCGCAGCTTCATGGATGCGTGCGAAGGCGAAGAGGTGGATCTTTTTGCTTCCAGAGACATCGAGTGGAACATATTGGCCTCTGCGAAACAGCTCCGGATGCTCCCGCCGCAAGCTCAATGCGCGAAACGTGGTCCAGAGCTTTATGCGTCCGTCGGCATACGATTGCAGCAACTCGGCACAAATCTCCGGCAAGTCGCCGCTTTGGCTGTTTTCGAGAAGTTGATCGAGCAGCCCCCGGCGCACGCTGAAATCCACTGGCCGGCGATTATCAGGATCGACCAGGCTGAAATCCCATATCTCATTCCCCTGGTAAATATCGGGCAGCCCCGGCGCGGTGATCTTCAACAAAGTCTGGGCCACGGAGTTGATGGCGCCAAAGTGTGCGACCAGCGAAGTGAATTCCACCAGCGAATCCCAGAACTGCGCCCCATGCCGCGGGGTCCTGTGCAGGATGCGCGCGACGAAATTTCGCAGCGCCTCGACATACTCCGGATTTGTATTTACCCAGCTTAGATTGCGCTTGGCCTCGTGCACCGCCTTGTGCATGTAATCCTGAATGCGGCGCACAAAGTCTTCATGCAACGCGGTGCCGGCAATCTCTCGCATGGGATGCAGCAGGGCGAAAGGCAACACCCCTGCCAGGGTCTGATAGAGCAGGTACTCCTCGTTGGCATCGGGTACGTTGCGGCCGTCACCAAGGGTGTTTTTGCGTATGCGGTTGATCTGCCGCCAGCGCCGTGCCTGGGTCGACCACGCACGTGGCATCTCGGAGATAACGTCAAGACGCGCGCGCACGTCTTCGCTTCGCTTCGTGTCGTGCGTCGAGGTGGTAAGCATTGCATTGGGCCAATACTCTTCTCGCGATAGGTTTGCCTGATGGAACTCATCAGGTGTGGTCCCAAACTTCTGCGGTGAGCCCCCCACCTCATTGCAGGCAATAAACCGGTTGTAGGAGTAACAGGTTGTATCTTCGAGTCCTTTGGCCATGGCCGGACCGGTGAGTTGCTGGAACTTCAAGGCGAATTGCAGCCTTTGCCGGTGGGCATCTGGGGAAGCGCCCTTAGGTTCCTTGAGCAATAGAATATCGCGGACAAAATCGAAGACCGCACCCGGCAAGCCCTCATTGCGGCGCTTGGCGCGGGCTGCTGCCAGATTGATGATCGAGCGGTCGCGCTCGCTCACGTTCCCGCGCTCGTCAATGTAAGAGCGGTACACGGGGAAGCAGGCAATCAGCTCTTGGGTGACGCTGTGCAACGAATTACGCGTGAAGTCGCGGGCGCGGCGGTCGGTGCTGCAGATTTCTTCCAGCAAGCGCGTCAGTACGTTGACCTCGCTGGGCAGGGCCGTTGTCATAATCAGCTTTTTGCTGTTGTAGATGATCTCTGCCGGTGGATCGCCTTCCCCGGTGAAGCGTTGGTAGAAATTGGTCAGCGGCTTTTCTCCCCGCGGATCGATAAAGATGCCGTTGGCCAGGTTAGTGAAGTCGTAGCCCACCGTGCCATCCACCATCCATTCCCGGGCGAGCTCTTCGCCTGGCTCCAGAATTTTTTCTACTACCACATACAACGGCGGCTTTTGCCGTAGCCACTCCTGCTGGCCGAAGATGTCTTGAAACTCAGCTTCGATGCCGTTCTCCGCCAGCGGTGGCCGCGCGACCGGTCCCGCGCAGTGCGCCGCCGCATAGAGCATCTGCAGGCGGGTGAAATATTGATGCGGGTTCAGCAGACCGTCAGGATGATCAACGCGCAGCCCGTTGACCAGTCCTTCGGCCAGGAAGTGACGAATCAGTTTGTGGGTGGCAGCAAAGACGCGCGGATTTTCCATGCGCAGGCCGACTAGATCATTAACGTCGAAGAAGCGCCGGTAATTGATCTCTTCCGCAGAAACCCGCCAGTGCGCCAGCCGGTAGACCTGGGCATCAAGCAGCCGATGCAGGGAATCGAAGCTGCGGCTGTTTCCCTGCTCCCCATTGGAGCGGGCAATGGCTTCCCCGGTGTAGCGGCGCAAGGATACATGGCTGCGCAAAAGATCGCGGAGCCGATGGCGCAATTGAGGGATCAGATCACGCCGCTGCTGCGCCAGCTCAGGATCAGTTGTGCAGTGCGGCGGCAGATTGCCGAATTCAGTGATCAACGCGCGAAAAGCCAAGGCCGGCTCGTCGTGCCCGAGGCTCGGTGCATAACGCATAGTCTGGTTTAAGATAAGCGGGATGGTCCCGGGATCGATGGGCAGCCGCGTGTCGTAATATACGGCCACGAATCCGGCTTGTTCTTCATCATAGGTGAGCTCAATGCGTCCCTGCTCCAGCTCTTCGCCATACTGATCGCCCAGGATGGGCAGCAGAAGCTTATCGCGCAGCTCCGATTTCAGCGGGTTCCAGTCAATATCGAAGTAATTGGCGAACTCGGAGGCGCGGCCGTTTTCCAGCACGTCGCGCCACCACGGATTGTTCTCCGCAACCGCAACATGGTTGGGAACAATATCGAGCACCAGGCCCATGCCACGCGATTTCAGCTCAGCGGCCAGCGCACGAAAATCATCCAGGGTGCCGACCTCGGAGTTGAGCTGATCGTGGTCGGTGATGTCGTAGCCGTGCAGGCTGCCAGCGCGCGCCTTGAGCAGCGGCGAGGAGTAAAGGTGGGTGATGCCCAGGCGCTCGAGGTAAGGCACAAGCTGCCGTGCCTGCTGCAGGCGAAAGCCAGAGTTAAGCTGTAAGCGGTAGGTGGACAGGGGGCGTGTCTGGCCCCCGGTGGCGGCCAGCCGGTCAAGACACTCCGAGTATCCACTCGATTCAATAACAGAAGCTAACGGACTGCCACGCATTCGCTTGACTTAGATGCGCCCGAAAGCAGCCGTGCTGGTTGAGTGGAACGAAGCGCAAAGTCTCTATATTCTGGCTAAAAGTGTCATTCTGAGGCGCGTCCTTGCCCGAAGAACCCCTTTTGTGCCGAAAACTTAAGGTTTCATTTTAAGGGTAACTCGGCTTCGCTCGGGCAGACTAAGAATGCTGCGCTCTTCGGAATGACATGACAATCCTGCAGTAGGAGGAGTAGCTTTTCACTTCCAGCGATGCCCGTAGAGCGCTGCGCCTTTGGAGCGCTCGTCCACGCGGGAAAGCCGCTTAATCATGCGTGGCGTCAGCAGCTTGATATGCGGAATATCCACCAGGTATTCGGGGATGAACCAGATAGGTTTTTCCGTGGTCATCCAGTAGCGCGAATCAAAGCGCGCCAGGTTGACGGGCTTCGAATAGGTACGCATGGTGCGCTCACAGCGCAGGTTGAAATAGTCTTCAAAGTAGCTCATGGCCAGCTCACGCAGGCTGCGGTATACCGGTTCGCGATAGCGGCATCCGGAATAATTCGACTGCGCCAGAGCCCCCCAGTGGCCGTCAATCTGGAAGACGGCCACTACGTGGTCGGTATCGTTTACCGCTTCAAAATCTATCAACAGCGGAGGAAAGCCAATCACGCGTAAGGCGGCTGCGGCAAAGATCGCGCCTTCCAGGCAATGGCAAGTCCGCTCGCGCAGCACCAGCCGCGGAGACCAGGCGGTGCCGGCGAGGTGGTATTCCAGGCCATCAATGAATTTCTGGATGCCGGCGGGTGTGCGCAGCGACCGCAACGTGCGCAGCTCGCGCGCAGTGAAACCGAAATCAGGCAACTAGGCGGGCTCCGTGAATAATTTTTGGATCAGCATGTCTGATGTGCCCACGATGGCAAATTCTTCGTTCAGGCTGGCCAACGCTGTGTCGTGCATCAGTTGCGCCGGATAGCTGTGTCCATCAGGCCCGACGCGTTCAAAGGTCGCAGTGGCATCTGAGGCCACGTGCACCCTGAAGCCCAGGTTGGCTCCCATGCGGGCCGTCGTCGAGACGCAATGGTCCGTGGTCAAACCGCAGATTACCAGCGCCTCGATCTCCTGCTTGCGCAGCTCTTCTTCCAGCGATGTTCCAATGAAACAACTGTTTACCTTTTTCGTCAAGGTCGGCTCTCCGGGAAGAGGTCCTACCTCATCTTTCAACGCACAACCTGGTTTACCAGGATGCAACGGCGAGTTGGGATTTGTGGAAAGATGCTGGACGTGGAAGACAGCCGCTCCCCGCTCGCGAAATGCAGAGAGCAATCGCACCATTCGCTTTTCGGCGTCAGGATTGTTGCGCCTGCCCCACACCGGGTCGTCAAAGCCCTTTTGGACGTCCACCAGGATCAGTGCTGTTCGAGAAGGTTGCATGGCAGTATCGATGTTGATGTTTTACAGCATCCTGAGGATTCCTGTATATCGCTTTAGGAACTGAATGTCGGACTACCGAATCCCTAAAGCTAGCGAAACAGCTCCAGTAACTCCGCTGTGGAGTCAAGCGAAACATCAGGCGGAGCGGCTTCGAGCGAATGCGGCGCAAATCCATAGGTCACTCCGCAACTCCAGATACCGGCATTGCGGGCAGTGAGTATGTCAATATCAGAATCGCCGATAATGATGGTCTCTTCCGCTGCGCAGCCGCATTCTTCCCGGAGGGTATTCACGCCCAGTGGGTCCGGTTTTTTAGTAGGAAAGCTGTTCCCCCCATAAACCTGGAAGAAAAAATCGCCCAGGCCGAGCGCGGTAACGATCTGCCGCGATGGGTTCACTGGCTTGTTGCTGAGTACTGCCAGCCGGCGAGCCGCTCCGTTGCTGTGCGCTGAGATTTGCTGCAAGACCGGCAGAATTCCGTCGTACACATGCGTGTTATCGAGCTTGTGCTCGCGGTAGTAGAGCAGAAAGTATTCGAGGCCACTGGTGAAAATCGCCGGATCTTCCGGGTCGCCCAGGGCGCGGCGTACCAGCGTGGGAGCGCCATCGCCTACGTAGCTGGCAATGACCTCCAGTGGCAGCTCCGCCCGGCCAAAATTCCGCAGCATGGCATTGACGGAATTGGCCAGGTCAACGCGTGAATCGACCAGGGTGCCATCAAGATCGAAGACGAGAAGCCTCAGCTTCTCTTGCGGAATCGTACGATTGAACTTGATCATCTAAGCATCAGAGGACCCGCAGCCAAAACAAGGCTGCTATGCCCCGCTTTTGGTTCGCGCGAGACAGCGCTCACCAAAAGCTCACCCAATCATTTGTATCACGGGAAGGCACTCGACCATTGGGCGCAGAAGGAGAAGCGGCAGCTAATGAAAAGCCGCCCAGAATACAATCAATATTTCAACTCCGGAATGAAAATTTTTTCTATCGCCTGGAAATTATGCATGCCGATGTCCGACCGATTTACAATAGAACCAACAATGACTCAGACGGCAACAGGTACAGTTTTCCCCAAAGGATAACCATGGCCACAACCAAGGCAGAGCCGAAATCCTCAGTGGCGACTCAAGTTGCAGAGCCTCTCTCCAGCAAGTCAGAAAAAAACTATCACGGGCTTACCCGCAGGCAGATGGTCGATATCTATCGCCTGATGTTTCTCTCCCGCCGGCTCGACGACCGCGAGATCATGCTCAAGCGCCAGCAGAGGACATTCTTTCAAATTTCCGGCGCCGGACACGAAGCGCTCCTCGTCGCCGCCGGCATGGCGCTGCGTAGCGGCTATGACTGGTTTTACCCTTATTATCGCGATCGTGCTCTGGTCCTTACCCTGGGTATGCCGCCGTATGACCAGCTTTTGGAAGCTGTAGGCTCGGGCGAGGCTCCATGCTCTGGCGGACGCCAGATGCCCTCCCATTGGGGGACGCCGAAACTTCACATTGTCAGCCAGTCTTCGCCCACCGGCACTCAGCTCCTGCAAGCGATAGGATGCGCCGAGGCAGGACGTTATTTTTCCCGCAACCCGGAAGCCGCCAAGAAGCATGAAGACGATTACCGCGCCTTCAAAGACGTGCAGTTTCACGGAGACGAGGTCACCTATGTTTCCTGCGGCGAAGGTTCAACCAGCGAGGGCGAGTTTTGGGAGGCGCTGAACACCGCTTCTAACCAGAAGCTGCCCGTGCTATTCCTGGTGGAAGACAACGAGTATGCCATCTCTGTCCCGGTCGAGGTACAAACTCCGGGCGGCAGCATCTCTCAACTTATCGCAGGCTTCCCCAACTTCCGCCTGGCGCAATGCGATGGGACCGACCCGGTCGCCAGCTATGCGACTCTCACCAAGGCAGTCGAATATTGCCGCGCGGGGAAGGGGCCGGCGCTGGTGCATGGCAAGGTAATTCGCCCTTACTCGCATTCGCTTTCAGATGACGAGAAGCTCTACCGTCCCGATGCCGAGCGGCAGAAGGACGCGCAACGCGACCCCATCACCCGCATGCAGATGTTCCTGATTCGGGAAAATATCCTGGATGAAAACGGCATCAACAAGCTTGAAAAACAGGTGGAGGAAGAAATCCAGGAGGCCACCG
>QIAW01000008.1:0-4205 GCA_003225655.1 Acidobacteriota bacterium | reverse complement strand
TGGCCGACCTCATCAACGTCTGCCTGCGTGATGAGATGCGCCGCGACCCCCGCATCCTCGTCTTCGGAGAAGATGTCGCCGACTGCAGCCGTGAAGAATACCTGAAGCAGAAGCAGGTCAAAGGCAAAGGAGGAGTGTTCAAGCTCACCGCCAACCTGCAGCGCGAGTTCGGCTCCGAGCGGGTCTTCAACTCGCCGCTAGCTGAGGCCAACATCGTCGGCCGCGCCACCGGTATGGCCACCCGCGGCCTCAAACCCGTGGCCGAAATCCAGTTCTTCGATTACATCTGGCCCGCGATGCACCAGCTCCACAATGAGCTTCCCGTGATTCGCTGGCGCTCGAACAACAATTTTTCCTGCCCTATCGTCCTGCGCGTCGCCATTGGCGGTTATCTTACCGGGGGCGCTATCTACCACTCGCAGAGCGGCGAGAGTATTTTTACTCACATCCCGGGATTGCGGGTCTGCTTTCCCTCGAACGCCCTGGACGCCAACGGCCTTCTGCGCACCGCCATTCGCTGCGACGATCCCGTGCTGTTCCTCGAGCATAAGCGGCTGTACCGCGAGCCCTTCGGACGCGCTCCCTATCCGGGTCCCGACTTTATGGTTCCTTTTGCCAATGCGCGCGTCTGGAAAGAAGGCCGCGACCTCAGCCTGATTACCTACGGCGCGGTCGTGCCCCGTGCATTGCAGGCGGCGCAACGCATCGAACGCGAGCAGGGCATCAGTGTCGAGATTATCGACCTGCGCACGCTCTCTCCCTATGACTGGGAGGCCATTGCCACATCGGTGCGCAAGACCAGCCGGGTGATTGTGGCCCACGAAGATATGCTCAGCTTTGGCTACGGCGCTGAAATCGCCGCGCGCATCGCTGACGAACTCTTTGAGGACCTGGATGCCCCTGTTCGCCGTGTCGCCGCCGCCGACAGCTTCGTCGCCTATCAACCGAAGCTCGAAGATGAAATCCTGCCACAGGCGAGCGACCTGTATAAGGCGATGGAAGAGTTGGCAAAATTTTGAGTTTCAGCACTCAGCATTCAGCCGATGATGTTTCAGGACTGATTGCTGAAGCTGAGAGTTGAGTGCTCAAACACTGAATGCCCATCAAACTTGAATACCGTTACGACTCCGGCGATGTGGACGAGGCATTTCGGGCGGTGCGTTCGCGCACCTGGGGCAAGACACGCCTCAGGGTAGGAACCGTGAGTGCGGCCTTTCTGATTTGTGCCTGGATTCTTTTTTGGATTGATCCGCACAGTCCGATCCTCTATTTACTGGTTGGAGTCTATTTGGGAGTCATCCTGCTCGCTATTGTCGCCTGGCAAAAGACCAAGAAGCAGAGCCGCGGTATCTGGAAGTCGTATCCCATCATGCAATATAAGTTCACCACTGAAATTGATGCTGATGGCATTAAAAGCACCTGCGACATAGCCACAAGCTTGCGGCGTTGGGAATGCTTTACCGGATACTTCGAGAGCGCGAACTTATTCCACATTCAGGAGGGCTCGCGCGTCCTTTGGATCCCCAAGCGCGCCTTCGCCGGCGAAGCCGAAATCAACCAGATGCGGGAGCTGTTGCGGTCGAAGCTGAACTGTACGACGGCATGAGTCCTAACGTTTACATCATTGCCGGCCCGAACGGCGCAGGCAAAACCACCTTCGCGCGGGAGTTTCTGCCGAATTATGCCGACTGCAAAAACTTCATCAATGCGGACATGATTGCGCAAGGCATTGCACCTTTCTCCCCGGAAACCGCAGCAGTTCGCGCCGCCAGGCTGATGCTCGAGGGAATCAAGCTGCTGGCACAGCGCCAAACTGATTTTGGTTTCGAGACAACGCTCTCAGGTAGAACCTACTTGAAGTTAATTCAAGGCCTCAAAAATCGCGGGTACCGAGTGCATTATTTCTTTTTGTGGATTCCAAGCGTCGATCTAGCTTTATCGAGAATCAAGGAACGGGTGCTGGAGGGCGGCCATGATGTGCCTGAAATTGACGTGCGTCGCAGATTGGGTCGTTCGATCAGAAACTTTTTAATTAATTACTGCTATTTAGCAGACGCTTGGATCCTATTTGACAGCTCCGCCACGCCCCCTTCCATTATTGCGTTGGAGGAAGCGGGAAAGCTCCGTATAATGAAGTCAGAAGCATACGAGGCTTTGATTAAGCAATATGGGAAAAATGGTCAGGCCATCCCCGGAAATTCTTAAGTTACCCCTTGTTGTGCGCGCTGAGATGGCAATGAAGGTTGCCTTCGACAAAGTCATAGAAGAACACGTCCGGGAGGGGCGCCCCGTGTGCGTCTGGCGTGATGGTAACTCAATTCCTCTGCTCGCGCCATCTCAATTCCTGCACTAACAACCAATGATGGCTGAGCACCGATTATTAGCTCGCTTTATGTTCAATCGCAATTCCGCGTTTTTTCATCTCAGCCAGGAACTTCTGGGCCGGAACATCGCTTTCCTGCTTGATGCCGCCACGTTTTGTGATTTCGCCTGAGGCCATCATCATTACCACAATCGAAGCCGGCCAGGCGGTGGTGCGCATCATGGCGGTCATCGCAGTCGCGGGATCGTAATAGTCCACCACGCTGTAGGAAGCCACGCGTCCGTCGCGGTGCGCTTCAATGCGCATGATGCAAACATCGGGAGCGTCGCTGGTGAGCTTCTCCAGAAAGAGCTTCGCGGTGAGTTCGCGCGGGGCGATCTCGCTCTTGCCGAACTTCATTTTCTTGCTTGAAAAGAACCCCAGATCATAGAGCGAACGGATCATGGGGAAGTGCGATGGATACCGCAGTGTCTTTTCGAAGCACTCGCCCACTTTGCCGGCAAAGGTTTCCGGCATAGTCGATGTCCCGCCGGAAGTATGAAATGCAACCAGCTTATCAAAGCTGGAGATATGGAAATCTTCCGGTTCCGTCAATGGTTCGATAGTGGTGACCTTGCTGTTCCGCAGCACGATCGCGGGCTCGACATATTCATTGATCAACCCCTCGACTGAGAAGATCAGGTGATATAAAAACGGCGGCTTGGGATCTTTCGGCAATCCCCCAACGTAGAGTTTCAGCGCATCGGCCTTGCCTCCCATCTGGCGCAGCAACTCTCCCGCCAGGATGGATGCCCGCCACACCGCGCTTCTCCGCCTGCTTGGAGAGGGCATGCTCCTGGCGCACTACGGTGTTGTTGCCTCCCAAATCAGCGAAGTGGCAACCGGCTCCGATAGCGGCTTTGCAGAGAGCGAGATTGTAGAAATAAGGGACCGCGGAGAGCACCGCATCGTGTCCACGCATGAGCTTGGCCGCGGCGGATGGGCTGCTGACGTCAACCTTGGCGGGCCGAATCTTTTTTCCGCCGACTAGCCTGTTCAATCGCGTCGCCTGCAACTTAGCGCGTTTCACGTCGGAATCGGCCAGTGTCACCGCTTCCACTTGCTGTGAGCGCGCCATATCGTAGGCCGCTGCCGAACCCATCAACCCTGCACCGAATACGAGAAGTTCCATGGCGTCCAGAGTATCGGAAAAAAAGAACTTTCACTACCATTTTTGAAAGATCACAAATACCGCCACCACGATCAGCGAAAATCCCACCGCATAGTTCCAGCGAAACGGCTCTTTCAGGTAGAGCCCGGAAAAAACCGAAAACACTGCCAGAGTTATGACCTCCTGAATGGTCTTCAGCTCGGCGACATTAAACCTGCCGTAACCAATGCGATTTGCCGGCACCTGAAAGCAGTACTCGAAAAATGCGATCAGCCAACGGCAACGATAACCAGCAGCAAGGGTTTGTTGCGGTATCTCAAGTGCCATACCAGGCAAAAATTATAAAGATGTTGGAGACGGTCAGCAGCAGAATGGTTAGCATGGCAGAATTGTATCCGGTATGCTTTACCTGAGGAGATGAAACCATGCGATGGCTTCTGCATTGGGTGTTCAGCGCCGCCAGTCTTTTAGCTGTTGCGCATTTTGTGCCTGGCTTCCACGTGAGCGGCTTTCTTTATGCCATGCTCGCTGCTGCCATCATCGGATTGGTGAATGCGACCTTAGGGCTGTTCCTCAAGATCATTACTTTCCCCCTGACCGTGCTTACCTTTGGCTTGTTCCTCATTGTGATTAACGCGTGCATGCTCAAGTTCGCCAGCTTCTTTACCCCAGGCTTCGTGGTGCAGGACTGGTGGGCGGCGCTGTGGGGAAGCATCATCTTGAGCCTGCTGC
>QIAW01000256.1 GCA_003225655.1 Acidobacteriota bacterium | reverse complement strand
TGGCAAGGAACTTAACACTGTTTTTATTTGATTGAAGGGGAGCTTATGAAAAAGCAGTATACGTGTATCCTTGCCGCCATCCTGGCGGCTTGTTTCCTCGCTATCAATTTTGCGGCCGCACAGAGCAGCGGCGACATCATCGGACGGGTGCTCGATCCGAAAGGCCAGGCCGTTCCCAAAGCCGAAATTACGCTTACGAATCAGCAAACCGGAGAGATCCGGTTGGCAACCAGCGAATCGAGTGGTGAATTTGTTTTTGTCTCGGTGCAGCCGGGAACCTATTCGGTGCTGGCCAAAGCTCCCGGCTTCAAAGAGCTGGAAAAAAGAAACCTGGTCATGAGTGGACTCGAGCGGCTCTCGGCTGGCGATTTGCGCATGGAGATGGGCGCTGTCAAAGAGACAGTCACAGTAGAAGCTGACGCCTCTCCGGTGCAGATCAATGGTGGTGAGCGCTCGGCGCTCCTCGATTCCACGCAAGTGGAGAACCTGATGTCCCGCGGGCGCGACATGCTGGCCTTGCTCACGATTTTGCCGGGCGTGGTTAACGACAGCGAGGGAAGCGATGCTTTGGGCGAACTGCGCGCGCCTTCCTCCGTCTCGGGCACACGCGGGGTTTTCAGCGCCATGAACATGGATGGTATCTCTGGCACGACCGTAGATGGCGGACGTCTATCCACACCCCTGAACATGGACGCCATCTCCGAAGTCAAGGTGCTGCAGAACAGCTACCAGGCCGAATATGGCAAAGGCTCAGGCGCCATCATTAATGTAGTCTCCAAGAGCGGCGGACGAAACTTCCACGGCGCGGCGTATTCATATCTTCGCAACGAAATGTTCAATGCCAGAAAGCCTGATCCCCAACGGGATCCCACTGTTGCGCTGCTGCCCAAGAATAAGTATCGCTACAACACCTACGGTTACAACCTGGGAGGTCCGATCTATGTCCCCGGCCATTTCAATACCAGCAAAGACAAGCTCTTCTTCTTCTTCTCACAGGAACTTCTGAAAAACATCCAACCCAATGATGTGAAGAAGTTCAGGGTTCCCACTTTAGCAGAGCGGAATGGAGATTTCACGCAGAGCTACAGTTCGGTCAAAAACGGTGTGCCGGTGCTGCTGAAGTTGACTGATCCTAAAACCTGCGGCCCCGCGCAAACTTTGGCGTGCTTATCTGCGTCGAATGTGGTCAACCCAGTGTTTATCGATCCCAACACGCAGAAGTTGATGAACATTTTTCCGTTACCCAACATGGCGCCAAACGCACGTGGTGACAACTTCCAAATCCAGGACCCCAATGACCGGCCGGTTACTCAAGAGATTCTCCGTCTTGACTGGAACGTCTCTTCTAAGCTGAAGGCCTACATCCGTGGCATGAACATGTCAACCCATGACAATGGGCTGAACTCTACTACTGATAAATTTACCTGGGCTGGCAACATCGGTCGCATGGACTACGCCACTTTTGCTCCCAACGTGGGCGGGACTGTTACCTGGATCATTAACCCGTCGCTGGTCAATGAGTTCATCATGGGCTGGGCGGATTGGCGTGAAAAACAGATCGTTGCTCCCGATGTCCTGACGAAGCTGCAAAAGGCAAACTATGGGGTAACGTTGAGCCAGATCAATCCCAGTCTCAATCCTTTGGGATTGATTCCGACCATGGGCTTCAACATCAGCGGCACCGACGCCGCCACTTCAAGTTACGACTCTCGTTTCCCGCTGAACGACAATGCTTACTCGTATAGTCTGTCTGACAACATTTCGAAGATTTATGGTCAGCATCTGTTCAAGTTCGGTGTCCAGGCAGAGCGGGTGATTTACTACCAGTACCACACGGGCAGCGGGAACTTCGCCGGAAACTTTGACTTCCGCAGCGACAGCAACAACCCAAATAATACCGGCTGGGCCTATGCCAACATGATCTTGGGAAATTTCAATACCTATACCGAAGCTACGGCGCGCACTACGTATGAGCCCATCACGCGCATTATGGAGTGGTATGCTCAGGATACGTGGAAAGCGATGCCGCGTTTGACGCTTGATCTGGGCGTGCGCTTTACCGCCGGTCTCCCGCAAGTCCCAAAACATCATTTGGCTTCAACGTTTGTTCCTGCTTTTTATCAACGAAGCCTTGCTCCTGCGCTTTTCCAACCGGCAACGGTTAGCGGAAAGCGTGTGGCCAAGAATCCCATTACTGGTTCGACGACCAATCCGCTGACGGGAAAGGCCTATCCGGCGTCATTCATTGGACTCATGGTGCCGCCCGGATACGGACCCACTCCCGATGGAGTGGTTGTCTCCGGCACTCCGGGGTATCCCAATGGGTTGATTGATTACCAGGGCATTATCGTGCAACCGCGACTCGGCTTTGCCTGGGATATCTTCGGCGATGGCAAAACGGCGCTACGGGGAGGGTTCGGACAGAACGTCCAGCCGCGCTACAATTCCGGGTTCCTCGGCGACCTGGACAATAATCCTCCTATCATTTACAACCCGCAGCAGTTTTATGGCAGCACCAATCCTGCCAATACTGCAACTTATTATTTGGATCCCACCATTATCAATAGTGATGTGAAAGGGCCCAGCGGCTTCAGCCGCTCGCTGGGTCGGCATAGTCCGCCGGCCAGGGTCTATAACATGAATTTCGGCATTCAGCGCAGCATTGGCTTCGGGACCGTGGTGGATGTCGCTTACGTGGGCAGCCTGGCGCGGCATATTGCCGAGCAGCACGATATTAACCAGATTCCTTACGGCGTCCGATTTACGAATCTGGATACCACCAACAATAATACCAATCTCAACCGGGCAAACTTCTTGCCGGATGCGCTCATTCGGGAGAAGATTGGGCCATACGATGGGTTCGGCAGCATTCCCTTCCTGACCTGGGACCAGAACGCCAGCTACCAGTCGCTGCAGACCCAGGTGACCCACCGCTTCTCGCGGGGGATGCAGTTCGGCGGTACTTGGACGTGGTCAAAGGCGCTGGACTACGCCGATGGTGACAAGGGGACCGTAGCCGCTAACCTTTCGCCGAAGATCTATAACTATGGTCTGGCAAGCTACGACCGGCGCCATTCTGTGGCCATCAACTTCTTGGTCAGCGTGCCCAAGGCAAGCCGCCGGTGGAACAATGGTTTCGTGAAAAACGCCCTCGACGGCTGGCAGGTCGCGGGTATCACCCGCTTCGTCGCCGGCGCGCCATTGTATTGGGATAACGGCAGTAATCACACGAAGAATTCTTTTCTCGACAACAGCAACCTGAGCTTCCCCACCAACTCCAATACGGATATTGTTGGTGGCGGCGATGGGTGGCGTCCCATGTGGATAGGGAATCCAGTGCTTCCCCGCGACGAGCGCAACCGCTCCCGTTATTTCAATACAGGTGCCTTCACTTTGCCCGCTGTGCTGGTGCCGGTAGTGCCCGGAACTAACGGCTATCCAAAAGGTGCCGGAGGTCCGATTGACATGCGGCTGCCCGCAGGCATAGTCAGCACCACAGGTCCGGTGATCGCCATCGGTCCCGGTATCGAAAACTTTAACCTCTCATTGTTCAAGAATTTCGCTGTCCGTGAACATATGAACCTACAGTTTCGGGCGGAGGCCTACAACGCCTTTAACCACATGCAGCTTTCGGCAGTGGATACGCAACCTGTGTTCGACCAGTTTGGCAAACAGGTGAGTGACTCCTTCGGCCAGGCCACTTCCGCCCGCGATGCCCGCGTCATGCAGTTTGCCCTGCGCGTTACGTTCTAATGCCAGCGGTAGCCTTGAACCCTTCCTGCCTTAACCGGAAGCCTCAATAAGCAGGCTTCCGGTTGGGGAAGGGAATCCGTTCCTTCCTCTGCCGGATGATTTGGTTTCTGAAAATATGGTCTCCAGGCCGGTAGATGGGTCGGATGTGCGTATGAATGGTGTTCGGAATAGCTTCACGGCCTGAGTTATTAACATGTTAATGGCCGGCAGATTTTAGTTAAGGCCGGGTTAATTTTTTTGGTTGAATTTCGTCTCATCTTGTTATATCGTTCATCCCCGGAAGGCATGAAAACGCTTTCATCCTCAATGAAAGCGCGATTCATGCTGTACCTCGGCCAAGGCATCAGTCGCCTGATGATGGTTTCCCCGGCAAGACGGGTATAGCTGGGTGAAGCACAACAAAAACTGACTGTTCTATCTTCTAGGGGGAGAGAGAGTATGCAGAAGCACTTCCTTCGCACAATTGTCGCCATTCTGGCGGCCTGTTTTCTAACCATCAATTTTGCCATTGCCCAAAGCAACAGCAGCGACATCACCGGACGCGTGC
>QIAW01000250.1 GCA_003225655.1 Acidobacteriota bacterium | reverse complement strand
AGCCTTCTTTCTCTGAGCAGAAGACCGTTCTATGCAAACTGGCGGTAAGGTGCGCAGGTAACTACTGCATCATTAGAATATGCCGAATTTGTGGTGTTGTAGGGTGTTTATTTCTTATGGTTGTCAGAGACATAGTTGCTGAAAATCAAAGACTGGCTTCTGCAAGTTTATAGCCCCAGACCGTTCTATCTCAGACCACTCGCCATCCGCGTTCATCCGTGTAATCCGCGGTAAGCAGTTTTTCTTTGATTGCCTGAGGATTGCGAACTGAGGATTGATGACTTAACTGATGACTTACTTAAGTAACTTTACTTCGCCCAATCGGGGCAATAGGCTTTAACTTTATGGATAACAATCAGTTACCTGATAGCCCTGATGCCGGCGTGCAAAGCAATGCTTCTACCGACGACGCTTTGCCGACCGTGATCCCCGACATGGGCATTGAGCGCAATACTCGCCCGCGCATCAATTTGCGCCGGGTGGCTGTGCTGGTCGTCATGATGAGCGCAGTTGGACTGCTGGCGATCCGCTCCGGAGCCATGCAGGCCATTCTGGAAATCTTCACCGGACACCAGCTTCCCGTGAGCGGGACCCCAGTCGCAGCCACGCACTCCAAGCTGTCGGAGCACGAGATTGAGTACATCAACAGCCGCCCGCCGCAGGAGCAGATGGAGCGCCTGCTCTCCGCCGCCGTCAATCACGATATCGGCGCCACGGAAATGATCGAAGAAAAAGTCACTGGTTGGCACGGTCATCTGGCGCGCAGCAAACAGTGTCAGGTCCTCAGCGACACCGCGCTTTATTCCAACGATCTACGCGTGCGTGCCGCCGCCATCGAGATTGAGCTGGCCGTCAACCAGGTCGATAAAAGCCGCGAGACCGCCACGGGCCTGTGGCGTGCCGGCGAAGACAACGTCAAGTCGCGTCCCTTCAGTGCCTGGGAGTTGGGCATGTTGGCCAACCGCGGCATCGCGCCTGACCTGGTCCAGGAGTGGCTCGAGAGTTGGGTCCACGATCCTGATCAGCAGACGCGCTTCTGGTCGGTCGAGGGCCTCGCCCACATCGGGACCGACTCCACCATCAAAGATTTTCTCGATGTTTTGCGCAACGACCCATCCATGGAGGTGCGCGAGCGCGCCGGATGCAGCCTGGCCAAGAGCGGCATGCTCACCCGCGAGCAGCGCATGAAGGCCGTCCCCGGGTTGATTGACCTCAGCGACGACCCCAACCTGAACGACATTACCCGCACCTGGGTCTACCAGGCCCTGCGCGAAATTACCGACGTCAACCTGCCCAACGACCCCGCCGTCTGGCGCAACTGGTATTCACAGCACGGCGCCGAGCAAGTAGAAAAATTCAAGTCGGAAGGCAATGTAGTACTGGGAAACAGCTAGAAGCAGTACTCAGTCGAAAGCGATGGCACTCGTATCGAGCAATTAGCATTTGGCAATTGGCCTTTAGCGCATAGACAGAAGTTCTCGTCAGTAATCTGCCTTGATCTGCGTTCATCTGCGGCTGGGTTTTTGACTTTGTTTTTCTCAGCGTCTCCGCGGTTAGCTTTTGGTTTTTCTCTGTGTCTTTTTCTCTGTGTCTCTGTGGTGAGTACCTCTAGTTGCCAAATGCTATTATTTCCGCAATGATATCGCGAAAACTCTTGCTGGTATTGCTGCCTCTGTTGCTGCTGCGTCCCATCACCGCACAAGATGCCCACGAAGCGCTCGGTCCAAAGCAAAATCCTGACAGGGGCGGCCAGCCTCCGCTCATCGATCTGATGCCTTCGCTAAATTCAAAGCTGCGTCCGGAGCTCGCCGGAGTTCACCCACGCGTGTATTTCACCGATTCCGAGCTGGCAGCATTGCGCCAGCGCGCGCATGGCAGCCAGAAGGAGCTTTGGGCACGGGCGTTGGCCAGTGTGCGCGCCTTGAAGGCAGATCCTCCTCCCCCTCCGGCAGGAGCACGCCGCGCACAGAATGAAGTTGCTCTGGCGATTGCCGAAGCCGCTTTTGCCTACAAGATCGAGGGCGACCCAAAGTACCTCGATGCCGCCCGCAAATATATGGACGCCGCCGTCAGCTACGACGTCTGGGGTTACTCCTACAACAAGCCCAACGTTGATTTAGCAGCCGGCCATCTGCTCTACGGCATGGGCGTCGGTTACGACCTGCTCTACCACGATCTCTCTGAGGCGGACCGCACGCGCTACCGCGAAAAGATCGCCCTGCAGGCGCGCCTGCTCTATGACTACTATGTTCCCAAACCGGGAATGACTTATTCTTACAGCCAAAACCACGTCTTTATTCCTGTCTCCGGCTTGGGCATCGCCGCCTATGCTCTCTATGACGAAGTTCCTGACGCTCCCAAGTGGGCCGCGCTGTCGCGGGCAATTTTTGACCGCGTGCTGCGCACCTATTCCGCCGACGGCTATTACTACGAGAGCTATGAATACTGGATCTTCGTCACCCCCTGGATCATCCACTACCTCGATGCGCATCTGCACTCTACCGGAGAAGACCTGTTCAACCAGCCCGGCCTGCGGCAAACGCATCTCTACGTTGCCCACAGCATGGTCCCCGGCGGCCAGACCATATTCGACTTCGGCGACGCATTCGAGGGAGCGCTGACCCGTGCCCACCAGGGAGAAGCTTGGCCGCGCAGCCATCCTGACGGCCACTTTATGACCAGCTACAATCTGCTCTATGATCTGGCCTCGCACTTCCACGACTCCCAGATCCAAGGCGTCGCCCACTGGATGAAGGGGCTCGGACACCTGAATGCCGAAGAGTGGTGGTCCCTCGTCTGGTACGACGAGAAGCTGCCCGCCGATCCCATCGAGAGCCTGCCTCACTGGCATTATTTTCGTGATCACGAGGTTGTCTACTGGCGCACCGATTGGGGCGAAGACGCCACCGCCATCGCCTTCAAGTGTGGGCCGCCCGAGGGCCATCAAACCGCAACGCTGCTGCCGCAGTTCACCGATTGGCATCTTGAAATGGGACATGCTCACCCTGACGCCAACAGCTTCATCCTCTTCGCGCACGGTCAATACCTGACCGGTGATTCCGGATACGCCGGCGTCCCACTCTCAGCCCACCACAACACGTTGCTGGTGGATGGCCACGGCCAGGGCAACGAGGGCAACGGACACAATGCCTGGTACGGCGTCGCCTACGATCAGCTCAATGGGGTGCGCATCACTAAGGCAAAACTCTCGGCCAAGGGCTTTGAGCTGGAAGGCGAGGCTGCATCCGCCTATGATCCCAAACTGGAACTCACGCGCTTCCGCCGCCATATCAGCTTCCAGCGAGTGGGGCCGGCTTCGATGGCGTCGAGTGGATGGCAGACAATCGTGATCACCGATCATGTCCGCAGCCGCCAGCCGCATCTCTATACTGAGCTGCTCCATGCTGATACCAACTTCAGGCGCGAAAATGGGAGCGAAGACGGGAACAACGGCAAAAACCGTGGAGCTAAGGAGTACGAAATCAAGGCAGGCTTTGACCCAGCACACTCCGGCGCGGCCAAGGATGCCTCGCAGCAGGTTAGAGCGCTGCAAACTGCGCGCATGTCGGTTCGTGCGGAGCTTCCCGCCGATGCCGTGGTGAAGTCTGAGCCCAACATCGTTACCGCTCCCGGACTGCCCGGCTCCACCGATAAAGGAGATCAGCAGCAGCGCGGCCAGCGCCTCGCCGCCACCACCGCCAAGCCCGTTAAATCAGTCACCTTCCGCTGGCAGCTTGAGTTCTGAAGAAGCATTCAGCACTCAGGCCCTTACTCTCCTCCTCATGTCATCCTGAGCGAGGCGCTTGCGCCGAGTCGAAGGACCCCGAGAATGTTTCAGTTGCCAAGCAGCGTCAAGGTATTCTCTGAAGAATCTTGGGGCCGCGTTTGGCGTAAAGGCCAACTGCTAAATGCCAACTGCTATTGCTGGCCGCTGAATGCGTCTTATTCTTCATCCAGAAAGAACTTATCCAGAATCCGGTTGTTCGTATCAATTAGCATCACTCGTCCTCCATAAATCACCCGCTCCAGGTCATTGGGTAGCGGCGGGAGTTGTTGCTCACAGGCTTGCGGCAGTGGCCGCACCCGCTTCTGCAGCCCCGGAGGCAGCGTGCCATTGCGGTCCATCTGCTTCTCCAGTCCCGGAGGCAGCGAATCGCGCTTGGCCAGCCCTGGAGGAAGACCGGCTTTGCTGTCTTCCACGCAATTGCGAATCACGCGCCGGTCGCGCGCGCTGAAGCTGCGGGATGCATTAGGATCGGGTGCCTGCGTCTGTGCTCCACTTGCATTTGCCGCATTCGTATTCGCTGGCATATTCGCCGCATTCTGAACTGGCTGCTGCATGCTGTTGCTTGTGGTAGATGGTGCCGCTATTGTGGTCCAGGTGAACACGGCCTCTGATTGCACTTTGGCCTCGCGCTTGCCCGTGGCCGCGGCAACGCCCGTACCCGCGGCCGCTCCGGCTCCGCCGCCAATCGCCGCGCCTTTGCCGCCGCCGGCAATTCCGCCAATAATGGCGCCCACCGCCGCACCGCCGCCAATTTTTTCTACGTTGCTGGTGGTGTGCGATTCGCCCTTGATCTCAACCGGCGCTACCGTGAGCGCCGTGTTTTGGGAACCGCTGGTGACCGAGCTCAGCGTTAGCTTCAGGATTCCCGGGTCGCTGAGCCGTCCCGAGCGGTGTACCTCGGCCACGCTTCCCATCACATCGGAGTTGCGCGGAAACAGCGTTTGCCCGTTGACCACAATCGCATCTTCCAGTGTGGCATGGAATGGCTGGCCCACCTGCGCGCTTTCACTGTTCAGGCTTTCAATCATGCGGGCGCGAATTGGCGTGCCGGCTGGAATCGCTGCGACCGCCGCTGTCTGGCTTGCTCCTGAACGCGAATGCCGCTTCCATCCCTGCCCAAATCCCGGCAGGACCCCGCATAGAACCATGCATGACAACAGAAACACTGAAACCCGGTTTTTCATAAAACCTCCGTCCTCGCGCAAACTGTCGTTATTGCCGTGATAGTACCCTGAGACGCGCACCTGCTCAAGCCTTGGATTTGGCCGAAATTTCCCGAAGCTCTTTTCGCTGCGATTATTTAGAAGAAAGCGCG
>QIAW01000252.1:1592-8169 GCA_003225655.1 Acidobacteriota bacterium | reverse complement strand
AGGGCGGGCCTAGCCTACTTAGTAGGGGGGTGGGTGTGCTATCAGCTTTACCACTTTCTTGCCGCTCACTCCTGATTTTAAAATGTTCCTCGCGGAACATTTTGTTAAGCTGGCTGGATGGCATTTCTTATGTCCCCGAGCTGCCACCGGTCTCGAAGTCAAGACGCATGAAAGCCCGCTTGCTCATCATCGATGATGATCCCAACACCCTGGCCTCGCTCGCCCGCGCCTTCCGCCTTGCGGGCCACGAGGCTGCCGTCTGCGACAGCGCCGTGCGCGCCCTCGAGATGCTGCGCCGGCAGGAAGAGGAGTTTGACCTGATCTTTTCTGACGTGGTGCGTTGGGCATGAATACTCCGGTGGTGATGATGTCGGGCCAGGCCCACATCGCCATGGCGGTGCGCGCCACCCGGCTGGGTGCGATTGATTTTCTGGAAAAACCGATCTCTTCCGACAAGCTCCTCCTCACCGTCGAAAACGCGCTGCGGCTCAAGCGCCTGGAAGAAGAGAACCGCCAGTTGCGGCAGAAGCTGGGCAAGCACGAGATGGTGTTCGCCAGCGAACCGATGAAGCGCGTGCTGGCGCAGATTGAGCGCGTGGCTCCGACTGAGACCCGGGTTTGCATCCTGGGCGAGAGCGGCACCGGCAAAGAACTGGTCGCGCGAACGCTGCACGCGCGCAGCCAGCGCAGCTCGGGTCCTCTGATCACCCTCAATTGCGCCGCCGTGCCGGTTGAGCTGGTGGAAAGCGAATTATTTGGGCACGAAAAGGGATCGTTCACCGGAGCGGCATCGCGCCACCTCGGCAAATTCGAGCAGGCCCAGGGCGGCACGCTGTTTCTCGATGAGATCGGCGACATGCCCGCGGCCATGCAGGCCAAGCTCCTGCGCGTGCTCGAAGAGGGCGAGATCGAGCGGGTGGGTGGCGGATCCCCGGTCAAAGTTGATGTCCGCGTGCTGGTCGCCACCCACCGCAACCTCGAAGCCCTGGTGCGCGAGGGGAAATTCCGCCAGTATCCGCCTGCTGGTAGAGCATTTCAGCCGCCAACTGGCCGAGCAAAATGGATGGAAGCCGGTAAGCTTTTCCCCGGAAGCAATTCAAGAGCTGCAACTTTACAATTGGCCGGGTAACATTCGCGAGCTGCGCAATGCCGTGGAGCGCATCCTGCTTTTCGCTCCCGTTGGATCGGGCGAATCGATTGACGCCCCCGCGGTGCACGCGGCGCTGCCCCAGGCGGCCCAGCCAGGAGAAACGTCTTCTTCCGCTCCCGGTGGGCTTGCTGCCCGCGTGGAGGCCTATGAACGTGAGCAGGTGCTGGCCGAGCTGAAACGGCAGCAATTCCACATCACCAATACCGCCCGCGCCCTTGGCCTCGAGCGCAGTCATCTTTACAAAAAGTGCCAACAACTGGGAATTGACCTGAGTTCCGCAAAGAAGGGCAGTGAAAATTAGAGGGGGCTGAGTATCTTTGAACAGGGGAGTGACATTGGTTTCTATTGCGGCTTTTTTCCTACTGCGGGCTTTCTATTGCGGGCCAAACTGGAGCGGCCAAAATCAAATGTACGTTAATAACGTTAGCTAACGTAATTTACACTTCCCTTTTAATGGGCGCCGCCAATATAGTCAACAGCTTCAACAACGGAAGGATTAAACCGAATGAGATATCTCCACCGCGCCGCCGTAGTTCTGCTTTTGCTCACTGCCGCTTTGGCGCAATCGCCGGTGCTCGTCACCCTCGACCTTGCCAAACCTGGGTCCGCGATCCCTGACCATTTCATTGGCTTGAGCTATGAGACCCAGCATGTGCTGGCCGATAGCAACGGGAAGCATTATTTCTCAGCGTCGAATGCCTCCCTGATCAAGACCTTTCAACTGCTTGGGGTGAAGAACCTGCGGGTTGGCGGCAATACCTCCGATAGCGGTCCTATTCCTTCCACCGCCGACGTAGACAATCTATTCGCCTTCGCCAAATCTGCCGGAGTGGATGTAATCTACACGCTGAAATTGAAAAATTCCAACGCCGCCGCCAATGCTCCCAACGCCGACCACATCGTGAGCAATTTTGGTTCGAGTTTTGCCTGCTTTGCCCTGGGCAACGAACCCAGCTTCTTCGCAGGCACGTTCAGCGTTTATGAAGCTAGCGTGAAGGACTATATGGCGGCCATCAATTCACGGGCAAGTTACTGTGGATCTGATGTAGAAGATGGCGGCAAGTGGGCCACGAACTACGCAAATGCATTCGTAGGCTTCCATAATGTGGCGTTGGTCACGCAGCACCACTATCTCGGAAACGGCAGGGTCAACGGCGGCTCGATTGGCCGCGACGTTATGCTGTCGCCCCATGCGCTCGATGGATACACCAAACTGCACAATGGATTTGCCGCAACTGTGGCCAAAGACGGCTTTACCTTTCGTCTTT
Source organism: Acidobacteriota bacterium (assembly GCA_003225655.1). Classification (GTDB taxonomy): domain Bacteria; phylum Acidobacteriota; class Terriglobia; order Terriglobales; family Acidobacteriaceae; genus QIAW01. The sequence continues at coordinate 5,751 of QIAW01000252.1, read as the reverse complement.
CCGAGACCAATAGCTTCTTCCACGGCGGCGCGGCGGGCGCCAGCGATACGTTTGCCTCAGCTTTGTGGGGATTGGATTACCTGCATTGGTGGGCGGCCCATGGGGCAGCAGGATTGAACTTCCATACTGGTGATACCGTCTCCAGCTCCGTCGGTGGACCCAACACGCCCCCCTCCTACGCGGTGTTTATTACTTCCAGCAGGGGCCAGCACGTGCATCCACTTGGTTATGCCGTCAAAGCGTTCGAGTTAGGCAGCCACGGCGCAGTCGTTCCGGTGGCCATTACCAATGCTGATGGCGTCAATCTCACCGCCTACAGCGTGCTCTCAGCCACCAACAGCCTATACGTCACTATTATCAACAAAGAGCACGACACCGGCGCCCGGTCCGCCAAGGTGACGGTTATCGCCGATTCCTCTCACACCAAAGGCCGGGTCATGTTCCTCGCCGCTCCGAACGGCGATGTCGCGGTGACCAAGGGAGTGACGCTAGGCGGCGCTGGCATCCATGACAATGGCACCTGGAGCGGAAGCTTCGCGCCTTTGCCGGCTCCTTCGCGCGGCCAGTTCACCCTGACCGTGCCGGCAGCAACGGCTGCGATATTGCATTTGCAATAACGAACAAAGGGTCTAGGTGCGGCTCGTGCCAAAATGTGGATGGAGCGCTGGTCTAGCCCCCTTGCGGCCTCGTAGGATAGGGGGCATTGTTCGCCCCCTGCGCCTACCTTACGCCACCAGGCCCCCTTGGGGAGCGCCGAACAGCCAGCCCTTGACTTGAGCGCTGCGAACAAGGCGGCTGGAAGTTAACCCCTTGTAAAGAACCGATAAAGTACTTGTCAAATGGCCTGATTTGTTCCATGATTCTGTTCTCCCCACTTCGTCCCCCCTGACCCTCGTAATGTATGGTGGTAGACAAAAATAGGTTGAAGATTGAGGGCCTTAAATTTGGCCGGGTGCTGCAGTCTGTCTTCCGGCTGGCCTCGATGTTCTCGGTTGACCATCGCGCCGTGGATAGCGCGGTCCGCCAGAGCTATGAAGCCCTGAACGCTCTCGTGAAGCAGGTGCAGCAGTTCACCTTCGGCTTCATCGATCATCGCGTCCTATTGAACAACATTCTCACTCCTGACCGCACCCTGCGAAATCTAGAAAGCGAATTTTCCAAGCGTGGCATCGGCGCGGTGGCTTTTCCCGCCGGAATCACACTGGGAGGCTTCCGCAGGTTTTTGAGCGTGATATGTGACACTCCAGAGAACATTGAAGCCAACGGCGGCATCCGGCGTTATTACGAGCGGAATAAGGTCGAGGGAGTTCGCGTTATTGCCGGCGTGAAGGGAGCCAGCAGCATGGAAGAGACCGTGCTGGAAGGCGATCCGGAGTCTCTGCTTGCGGCGCAGCGTCTGGCCATGGAGTCACAACCCACCTTGGGACTCGACCTCTTGATGGAGGCTGTGGGTATGAATAGTGCCAGCCTTGAAGGAGAGCAAAGCGGTGACGCAGGCGGCTTGGGGCCAGGGTTTGGTGTCGAAACGACTGGCGGATTTGCCGGCACAGGATCAGGGGCTGGTGGGGGCGGGCCAGGGGGCAGCTCTTTTTCCTCAGGATCCAAAACAGCTCCGGGTAGTGAAATCACGGGGCCCCACGGCGCTGGAGCACCTGAGACGGAAGCCTTTCCTGGAATTAGGGCTATTGGCGCCAATGCCGATTATCTTGCCGCTGAAACTGGGGGTGGTCTTTCGGGACCGGGAACAGGGAATGCTGAAAACCCGGCTGCCAGCGGCAAAGACAGCGATACGGGCGCGGCTGGGGCTGCCGGCGCCGGACGCACATCTCCCGGACTGGGCTTCGCCCGCGTAGCTTCTTCTGCCATTGCCAGCGATCCCAACCAGGTTTTTGATATAGCCCAAAAAGCGCTGGTTCGCTCCTTCTCTAATCCTTCGGCTGATCCTGCTCAGGCGCTGACGGCGCTGGCCCACATGCTGGAGGAGTTCAATCCCGAAGTCCTGCTTCCCGCACTCTCCGCGGAAAAACGTTCTGCGCTGAAAGGAAAGCCCGCGAGAGAGATTGCCTCTGACTTCATGGAAGATGTAGCGGCGCAGTGGGCTGCGAACCGCCTGTCTTCGGTCTCGCAGCAGGAGGATACGGCGATGACAGAGGCGGAGGTCATCCGCGTGCTGCAGCGCAGCCTCGATGCCACTCTGACCGTAGAGCGCATGTTACACAAACTTTCCCGTCTGTTTGAAAAAGCCAACTTGCCGCCGGAATTTTTCGGACGAATCCAGCAGGAGATGCGCTGGATGGAGCTGACCGATGAAGAAAAATTCAAGCAGCTTATGGCGCTGCATCGCTATTCAGCAGCGGAGTTCAAGCGCCTGGCAGCGCAGGTGAAGAATAGCATCCGGCGCGGCGAGCTGCAACAAGCGATGGAACTGGTGGAGCATTACTTTGCCATTCTTGACTTGAGTGCCCACGAGTTACAAGTCGTTGAGTTGGCGCGAGCTCCGGAGCTGCTGCAAAGTATCGCGCGCCTGCAGACCAAGGACCTTATGCAGCGTGTGGTAGAGCGCATGGCAGGGCCTCTGTTCGACGAGACATTTCGCGGATGGTATCACACCCATGTTGCCAATTGTCTGGCAACCGCCGCGCATTGCATGGCGCCCTACGAAGATTTTGACGGAATTTATCAGATTGCCCAGAACCTTGAAAAGTCGCGTCTGCGCAATCCGCAACTGCACAAAGACTGCTGTGGGGAAGCCCTGGGGAACCTGCTGGGGCCACGAAGTATTGAGCGCCTGGTGGAGCTCTATGCGCTGCGACGTTACGGACAGCGGATGGTTGTTTCTATTCTCAGGTTGATGGGCCGGTTGGGCGCGGAAAAAATTTTCCAGCGCCTGGAAGAAGAAAAGATCGCCTCGAACCGCCTGGCCCTGATCCGCCTGATCGGCCAAATGGGCCCGGTTGCGCACGAGGTGGCGCGCAGCAAGCTGCGTGACGAGCGCTGGTATGTGGTGCGCAACGCCTGCCTGGTGCTGAACGAAACCCATGATCCTGAAATTATCCAGGATATGCGCGAGACCCTGCGCCACAGTGACGAACGCGTGCAGGCGGCTGCCTTCCAAGTGATCAATAAGAGTAAGGCCGCCGGCAGGGCCGCTGCCCTGGCCGATGCGCTGCCCCACCTTAAGCCCCACGTGCTGGAAGAGGTGCTGAAGGAACTTCGTTTCATGAAATCTCCGGAAAGCGCTCCCGGACTGGAAGCTTTCATCACCCAGCGCGACGAGAAACTTCGCGAAAAAGAAGAGGCCATGCGCGCTCTAGCCGCCGTTCCCGAAGATGTTTCCGTCGATGCCCTGGCGCGAATTCTCAAAAATGCTGAAGTCCCTACTCCGGTACGGCGAATTGCGATTAAGACGCTGGGCAAGAGCGCCTTGCCCATTGCCTATCAGGCCCTCGCCGAGGTAGCAAGCCGCGTTCCTCATGACCCTCTGGCCCGCGAATCCCAGGCCGCGCTGGAAATCGAGTAAGCAGTAGCCAGTTGCCGGTTGTCAGTTCCCAGTCCTCCGCACAGCACTAAGAACTGGTTTTGTTAGACTTGCTAGCCATGAGTGTGATTGATGAAGTTCTAGCAGCCAATGAGATATATGCGCGCACGCATGAACTACGTGCCCTGACTCCGCGCCCGGAGCGCAAACTGGCTGTTCTTACCTGCATGGATACGCGGCTTTCCATTCGTACCCTGGGACTAAAAACTGGAGATGCTCACGTTATCCGCAACGCCGGCGGCATCGTGACTGACGATAGTCTGCGATCACTTGTGGTGTCGCACTACCTGCTGGGCACCGAAGAAATCATGGTCATCAATCACACCGACTGCGGCTTGATGCACACCAGCGAGCAGGACCTGCGCACCAGAATCCAGAACCGCACGGGGACCGCGGCAGTAGCGCCTGCCTTCTTCTACGCCTTCCAGAACATCGAAGAAAATGTGCGCCACCAGTTGCAGAAACTGCGCACCCACCCCTGGATCCCAAAAGAACTGTCAGTGCGCGGATTTGTCTATGACGTAAGCAGCGGACGCCTCCGCGAAATTGAGCGATAGTACCGCTACAGTGGAGTTCCGTGGCATCGTGGCAGCAAAAACCACACACTCCCACTACAATAGC
>QIAW01000252.1:0-1492 GCA_003225655.1 Acidobacteriota bacterium | reverse complement strand
TCTCAGCTCCAAGGTTTCATACCAGCTTTAGAAATTTTTCCCACTGAATCTTGAATTCTTCTTACTGTTCTTTTGCCGCTTGAATTTTGCCGGCCTTAATAGCTGTCCTTAACTGAGCGTGATCGCGGCTGGTCTGATCGGCGTAGGAAAAGGCAAATTTGGCGATTGCTTTATCTATTTTGTTGCTGGAGCCTAGGTAACCGGCGATAGCTGCGGGGCTGCCTGCACGTGCGTGTCCTTTGGCCAGCAGCTCCCCACAGACGCGTGCGTAATCGATCAATCCCTGCCCTTTCAGCTCCTCCATCTCGATGCCGGCCTTGTGATCACAGAGTTGGCGGACCAGGTAATCGCGCCCCTCAATCGCCGTCCAGCCCAGCAGTGGATCGCACTGGGTCTGCATGCGGCGCTGCCCTTCCACTACACGGCGTCCCTCATTCAGAAAATTCTCGACCTCTTTCACATAGCGGACATAAGCCGAGGGCGGTTCTTCCTTGATCTGCAAAAACAGAGGGTCTTTGAGGCCGTTGCCCAGCAGGAGCACGACGTAATCACGTGTCCCCACACTTCCCGTTCCCACGACCTTGAAAGCGATGTCAACCGGAGAATACCGGTCGAGCAGAACTTTTCGCTCGCTCGAAAGTGTCTCGCGGTAAGTCTCGAGTGCGGCAAGCACCTGGCGCACGACGCGCCGAGGCAAGTGCATAAGCAATGGCTTGGATTCGGCGAAAACGGGCACGCCGTTTTTCGCATGGCGTGCATATTTTTCCAGCGTTTCAAGAGAAGTCTCCCGGCGCGCTTTCTGCAACACGCCGGCGATGGGCGCCAGGCGCAAATGACGGGTGACATGGAAGCGCTCCAGGTCCACGAACGTCATGTTGGAAAGTTTCGCAATCGTACCGCGATACGACTGTATGAACCAGTACACCGCATCTTTGCAGCGCTCTTCAGAGTTTCCCGCCTCACGGCCGGCCAGTACCACGCTGGCGGCCATGCGCTTTACGTCCCACTCCCAAGGGGCACGGATGGTCTCGTCGAAATCATTGATGTCAAAAACCAGCGCGCCGCCAGGAGCGGCATATGCTCCGACGTTGCGAACGTGAGCGTCACCGCAGATCTGGGTGGTCAATCCGCTGGCCGGCAAGCGGGCCAGGTCAGCGGCCATCAGCGGGACCGCTCCGCGGAAAAATCCGAAGGGCGAGGCGGCCATACGCGCCATCTTGATGGGAACCAGCCGGGGCACGCGGCCACGATTGGAAGCCACGATCAAATCAAGCGGATCAAAGCGCCGTTTGCCGTTCCACTCCCCTTGCGCCGAGCGGCTGACCACCTCACGCAGGCCCCGCCCGTAACGCCGGAGCTCCTCTGTATTGGGGATTCTCTTGCTGAGTGACTTGAGCGGTGGCTCCATGAACCTCCTGGCAGTGGGCTGTTGTTGATGTTTTACTAGCTCGTCATTTTAATGATGAATTCACATGCTTTTAACTTTCTTTTC
>QIAW01000251.1 GCA_003225655.1 Acidobacteriota bacterium | reverse complement strand
AAACGCTACAACCACGAGACCTTGCAGGTGCGCTTCAAGGAATACTCGATTGCCGATCTGCTGGAGACGCCGGTTTCCGATGTGATTCCTATTCTGGAAAACGTGCCCCAGGTGCGCCAGAAACTGCAAACGCTCGAAGATGTTGGTCTTGGCTACATTCAACTGGGGCAATCGGCCACCACACTTTCCGGAGGCGAAGCGCAACGCATCAAGCTGGCGCGGGAGCTGAGCAAGCGCCAGACCGGCAAGACCCTGTATTTGCTCGACGAGCCCACAACCGGCCTGCACTTCGATGATGTTCGCAAGCTGCTCGACGTGCTTCACCGGCTCACCGATTTGGGAAACACCATCATTATCATCGAGCACAATCTAGATGTGGTTCGCAGCGCCGACTGGGTCATTGATCTTGGCCCTGAGGGCGGTGAGCAGGGCGGACACCTGGTGGTGCAAGGGACCCCGGAGCAGGTGGCGCGCTGTAAGAAGAGCTATACCGGCCAGGCCCTGGCCCCGCTGCTGGCAAGCAAGAAGTAAGACGAAGGTGTATTGCGGGTTACGAGATGCCTGTTTGACCACTTGGCTATGTCGAAGTCGCTCACCGGCATCCAGCGCAAACTCTTAGCATCTATTCCAAAAACCAATAAATTGATAGATTGAGAAGACCAGAGACCGTCTGGACCATGTTCACGCCACCCAATCCGTTGCCACCACCACCACCGCAGCTTCCAGCGGAAGTTGCGCCGGCCACGCCAGCTCTCGCCTCGGTTAACGCCAGCGCAGAAAACCCACCTTGGACAGTGTGGGATATCGTGCTACTGGTAATCATCTTTCTTGTGGCGACGAATATCCTGGCCGCAGCGGCGGCAGTTTTGATTGGAGCGACTCACCTTTTCGGATATGACCTCGCCCAACTCACCCACGATCGACACGGGATAGAGAAATTGCTGGAAGACCCCCGTGTGATTCTTCCCGTGCAGGTGGTGTGCTACCTAATTCTGCTCGCAGCAATGGTAGCCGTGGTTCGCTCCCGGGCGCGGGTGCAGCAAGGTTTTTTTGAGAATGTGGGCTGGCGCTGGCCGCGCGGCGCGTGGCCAAAGTTTCTGTTAGCCGGGGCGGTCCTGGCGATTGCAGTACAACTCATTTCGGCGCGATTGCCTATTCCCCCTTCCTTGCCTATTGAAAAGTATTTTCAGACCACAACCTATGCCTACCTGATGTCGGCTTTCGGCATTCTGGTGGCGCCATTTATGGAAGAGCTGTTCTTTCGTGGGTTCCTCTATCCCGTGCTGGCGCGCAGTCTCGGAATTGCCGCCGCAGTGGTACTGACTGGGTCCTTCTTCATGCTCATGCACGGCGCTCAACTCGGTTTCTCATGGGCGGCAATGCTGATGCTACTGATCGTCGGCGTAGTGCTTACGCTGGTGCGGGTCCGCACCAGAGCGCTCGCGCCCAGCGTGCTGGTGCACATGGCCTACAATACGACGATCTTTGTGCTGGTTTTCGTTGAAACCGGCGGCTTCCGGCACCTGGAGCGGATGTAACCTGCACACACTTGCGCGTACATACTGCCGTCTCGATGGTTCCGCCACAAATCCGCTGGAATCCGCGGCTCTCTCCTGCTATCTTTAAGCTTTCATGAGCAATGCACGCGAAGCCTTACTGCAGGTACTGGCTGAAAACTCATTTAGGCTGGGCGAGTTCAAACTCTCGTCCGGCGGCACCAGCGATTACTACATCGATTGCCGCGCCACCACGCTGAATGCGGAAGGCGCGCGTCTCACCGCGCGCGTTTTCTATGACGAGATCTATGAGAGCGGATTCAAGCCCGATGCCGTGGGTGGAATGACCATGGGCGCCGATCCTATTGCGACCGGCATTGCCATCTTAAGCGCACAGCGAATCCAGGGGCGCATCACCGACAGCAGCATGGAAAGTTCCGGGCGAAAGCTCATTCACGGCTTCGTTGTGCGCAAGGACGTAAAAGACCACGGTACCGAGCAGCGCATTGAGGGCTTTCGCAGGAAGGGAGCGAAAGTTTTTATCGTCGATGACGTGTGCACAAGCGGCAACTCGATCATTCAGGCGATCGAGGCGTCACGGCAATTTGGCTTCGAAGTTGTCGGAGCAATATGTCTTGTGGAGCGCGAAGAGGCGCGCGGGCGGCCCCTGGTGGAAAAAGTTGCGCACCCGGCTCCCTTTGTGACCATCTACACCGCCCAGGATGTACGCGAGAAACATTTGCACGTAAGGCAGCAGGAAAACGATCCGCTCCTGGCGCTGGGCGAGGTGTGTGATCTCTGCGGCCGCCCCGCGGTCACCGTCATACCCCATAAGCGTTGCGCCGCCCACCAGGAGTAGTGAGAGGATTGGGTCATCGCGGCGTTGATTCATCGGATCATTAGGTAATTGTAAATTTGGGTAATCGGGAAATTGAAATTGCTCAACCGTCCAAAGCTGCATGGCAGAGGTGTCATCGTAGCTAGTATCCATCAGACTAGCGTCGATCTGTCGTAACTCCTGAAATGTTCTAAAATCAAAGATTCATGATTCTCACCCTGGAATGGACAGAGGCGGGCGTACGCTTTATTGACCAGACAAAGCTGCCCACGGAAGAAACCTACGTCACCTGCACCAGCTATCAGCAGGTGGCTGATGCTATTCGCACCATGATCGTGCGCGGCGCACCGGCCATTGGCGTGGCTGCGGCCATGGGCATTGCTCTGGGGACGCGAGACGCCGCCGCGCGTGATCATGCCAGCCTGCGCGAGGAGTTCGAGAAAATCTGCCAGGTGATTGGCGCTACCCGTCCGACCGCGGTCAATTTGTTCTGGGCCATTGAACGCATGCGACGCAAACTCGATGCTTCGCAAAAGCTGAGCGTTGCTGAAGCCAAGCGGGCACTGATTGAAGAAGCCCAACGCATGTATGTTGAAGATATTGCCGCCAATCAGGCCATGGGCAAACACGGCGCCACGCTTATGCCTTCCAGCGGAGGCGTCTTGACGCACTGCAACGCGGGCGCGCTTGCCACTTGCGGATACGGGACCGCCCTGGGTGTAATTCGCGCAGCGGTGGAATCAGGCAAAAAAATCCATGTGTTTGCCGATGAAACCAGGCCATTTTTGCAGGGCTCGCGTCTCACCGCATGGGAGCTGAACAAAGATGGCATCCCCACCACCGTGATCTCTGACAATATGGCGGGCGCAATGATGAGCCAGGGCAAGATTGGCGCCGTGGTCGTGGGCGCCGACCGCATTGCCGCCAATGGCGACGTGGCCAACAAGATTGGGACATATACGGTCGCGGTGCTGGCCAAAGAGCATGGGATACCCTTCTATGTCGCGGCGCCGTGGTCAACAGTAGATTTGGCCACGCCGGATGGAGAAGGAATTCCCATTGAGCAGCGCCCGGCAACAGAGGTGACGCACTTCGCGGGCAAGCGAGTCACTCCGGAAGGCATCCGCGTGGAAAACCCAGCCTTTGATGTCACACCTCATCGCTATGTGGCCGCGATTATTACCGAGCGAGGCCTGGCGCGGGCGCCGTACACGGAGTCGCTGAAGCAGTTGGCCAATACGGCGGTCCTCAGCTCCCAGCAATCGGTACTCACCTAGAGAAACAGCGGACCTTCAATCCATCCAGGTGATCGATCAATCCAAACAATCGATCCGAAGCGATCAGCGGTCAACTGCTGTCCGCAACATTTCCTGGCCGGTTGGTGAATCGGCGTGAGCGTTGTCTTCAGCAGTGATGAAGACGTCGAATGTCTTGTAAGGAGTGGTTGCAGTCAGCGTGCCCTCCAGATCTTCGTTCACCCTGAGCTGACCCACATTCAGAGCAGGTTTTCCCGCCGGCTGTACCCAAACCACGTAAGCCGATTTGGCGGGAGTGAGTTTGTCCGGATCGGCCAGGTGATACACGTGGATTCTCAGCCGGGTATTGCTGTTACGATCGTGTTCAACATCCACCTTGCCCGCGGCAGCGGGTGCGACCGAATTGTTGTTGGTGAAACGAAACTCTTTTCCCCACAGGGCAACGGAGAAGAAAAGTGCCAGGACCAGGGCCGATGAAATAACAGTGCGCTTCATAGCCATTCTCCCTTTCATTGATCTTTCAGATCATTCTTAAGCTTTCGATGTTTTCGATAGGAACAAACGTTGCGCTGGGAGGCTTTTTGCCTCCCATTTTGACACCCACGCGGGTGTTCACGTTGTTACTTTCAACCCAGGTCTCAGCTTTGCTTCCTGGCGTTGACCTTGACGCTGTACGTGCGTACAACGGTGAGGAACGGCTCGGCAATGGATGGCGGCGGGACCTTGCCGCTGAGAGTTGTCTGGTTGGTTACTTCAGGGCTATAGACAGCTTTGGTAGCATCGTCATCCTGTTTGATCCATGAACCTTCCAGGCTTATGCCCGCAAACAGCCCTTTAGTGCGGGAGTAAGAGAGGATTTCGGTTTCCGCCTTCCAGTCAGTGCCCGCTGAGGCATGGCGGCCCACAGGGCCGGCCGCGGCGGAAGCTTCGCCGCCAACCTGGAATTTATTGGACATCAGGTGCTGCATGCCCTTGTCGTTCATGATCATCATGACCAGGTCAACACCTTCGACGCCGATTTGCGCGCCCCAACTGCCGCCGCTTACGGTGAAGAATGCGGGAGCGCTCCAGCCTTCGGTTGTGCGGCAGGTGGCGACGCCGCGTCCATGCTTGCCGCCAAAGATGAATCCGGCCTTCACCAGGTGCGGCACCACCGCTACGCACTTGGCCCCCGAAAACACCTCGTCGGGAATGCCCTTATCAGGCGCTGCCATGATTTCGTGCAATACCTGCCCTGCTAATTCAAGACGATCTGCCGTCTGCTGTTTATCGCTCTTGTCTGCCTTGTCTGCACTCCAACCTAGAGTGCTCAGACACACGAGCGCGATCACGATCACAAGTTTTTTCATAAGTACCCCCGTAGAAACGCCTACACATTTGCCAGCGTATTTCAAGTTAGAACATTCATACTGCTGCTGGGTTCGCCGCTTCCGAAGAAAATCGAGAGCTGTTGAATGCAGTTCTCAGTTTCTGGTTCTCTGTTTGGCCAAGCAGGTTCAAGCTGACGAACGGGGCAGCGAGATGGTATGTTGGAGTGTTTTGCAAACCTTCAAGGAGAGGACTTATGGAAAGAAAAGCAGGAGCAGTCTGGAAGGGCGGACTCAAAGACGGCAAAGGCATCGTGACCACCGCCAGTGGAGTGCTAAAGGCGACGCCATATTCGTTCAGCACGCGTTTTGAAGACGGGCAGGGAACTAATCCCGAGGAGCTGATTGCGGCGGCGCACGCAGGATGTTTTTCCATGGCACTCTCCGCGCAGCTCGGGAATGCAGGCATTACGCCAGAGAGCATCAGCACCGAAGCTACCCTTACCCTGGAAAAGCTGGAAGCGGGCTTCACCATTACCGCGATTCACCTGGATGTTGCCGCCAAGATTCCAGGCGTAGATCCAGCCGCATTTGAGAAGGCCGCCCAGAATGCCAAGACCGGATGTCCGGTTTCCAAGGTATTGAAGGCCGAGATTACCATGCGTACGAAGCTGGTTTGAGAGTAGGCGTCAGTTGCCGGCTGCCAGTTTGGGGCAGCCGGGTTTCTTCCGCTTTGCGCGACCGCGATTTCGATTGGCAGCCCGGAGCTGCGCAACCAGATTTTTCACTTCAGCTATGCATTGGTGATGAACGCAGAACGGCTCAAGCTGTTGTAGGATTAGCAGCATGCGCGACCCTGATCCTCATCTTGGCAACCCCGATGGGAGACAACGGACGGAAGATCTCAAGGCCAAGCCTGGGGCCCATCCGGGCCAATACTGTCCTAATTGCGGAGAGAAACTGCAGGAGTTGCGTTGCAAGCTCACGTGCACATGCGGCTTCTTTCTGAGTTGCTCCGACTTCTACTGAGACCTGACGAGAGAGTTTTTGCCACGGCAACAGGAGCGCCCTCCCAGTCATCTGAAAACCAAAGGTGAAATACCAGGTCCTGCATACAGGTTCTTAGGATGGGAGCGCGCTGGTGAAGATCACACTGTTCGGCCTTACGTTGTCTTCCTCCTGGGGCAATGGGCATGCAACGCCCTATCGCGCCCTGCTGCGGGCGCTTGCACGAAGAGGGCACAAAGTTACTTTTTTCGAAAGAGATGTGCCCTACTACGCCCAGCGCAGGGATTTTTCTGAGTGCGACTACTGTCATCTGGTCCTTTATCCACAGTGGGAAGATGTACGCAAGTACGCTTGCGAGGAGGCGGCTGATTCGGACGCGGTCATTGTGGGCAGCTACTGTCCCGAGGGCGCGCGCATCGTCGACGAGGTACTCGCGCTCTCTCATCCTGTGCATGTTTTCTACGATCTGGATACACCCATAACCCTGGAGAAACTCAGGGCAGGCGAGGCGGAGCACTTGCGCCGCGATCAGATTCCGGAGTTTGATCTGTATCTCTCATTTACAGGCGGAGCGATACTAGGCGAACTGGAAGAGCATTGGAAGGCGCGAATCGCCAAGCCTCTCTATGGGTGCGTGGACTCCGACGTTTATATCCGCGAGGGCCGGAAAGAAGAGCTTACCTGCGACCTGAGTTATATGGGCACCTATGCGGAGGACCGCCAATCGAAATTAGACGAGCTTTTTCTGGAACCGGCGCGGAGCATGCCGGGAAAACAGTTCGTGCTGGCCGGCTCCATGTATCCGGGGCAATGTCCATGGCCGGCAAACGTGCGTCGCTTTGAACATGTCGCCCCGGCTCTACATCCGGCTTTTTATTCTTCGTGCCGCTTTACCCTGAACGTCACCCGCGGCCAGATGGCGCGCTTCGGCTACTGTCCTTCCGGGCGTTTCTTTGAAGCTTCAGCGTGCGGCACACCGATTTTGAGCGACTGGTGGGAAG
>QIAW01000255.1 GCA_003225655.1 Acidobacteriota bacterium | reverse complement strand
AAGCAGGTTTTTCATTAACAGTCTCCGAAGCAAGGGGTCGAGGTTTGCCTCTTCGCGGTCAGTTCGTGGAAGCCGACTTAATATGGGGATGAGCAAGGCATTGGTGTTTTATCCCATTTCCAAAACTGATGCAAGCAGCGGAATGCCATTGCCAGATGCCAGTGAAAAGCAACAAGCTTGAATTGTGGAGGGGGCTGAGAGGAGTAGGCCACGGATTAGCACGGATCGACACGGATTTCTTCAACAAACTTCTGAAAAGAAAAAAGGCAAGAAGGCGACGCAGACTAACGCGGATGTTTAGTGACACTATCCTCTACCCGAACATGTTCCCGTTTTGCGTTTTTGAATCCCCAGACCATGCGGGGAGTGCTGTGGAAGGCGCCAATGCGGCCCTTCTTATCCAATAGGATCATGCCGCCATGGCCGTTCAAACGGTTTTTTAAATAGATGATCGCCTGTTGGGCGACGACCTGAGGCGCATCCCCTTCCTGAACTCGGTCGCAGGCCCACTTGCCAAGGACAAGTTTCATGATGGGCTCACCCCATCCGGTGCAGGAGACGGCGGCCTTCATATTATCGGCATAGCATCCGCAGCCGATGAGAGATGAGTCGCCAACTCTGCCGGGAGTTTTATTGAGGGTGCCGCCGGTGGAGGTCGCGGCAGCGAGGTTGCCACTGGCATCAAGCGCGACCGCGCCCACGGTATCGTGCGATGTGGCCGGGGATACCTCAGCAGAGGCACCTGCGAACGTGGAATCGGGCTTCCCGGCCGCTTTGAAGCAACGCAGGCGCTCGACTTCGCGCGGGATGATGAGTTCGTTGTTGTCGCACAGCGCAATGCCGTGTTCGGTGGCAAAACGCTCAGCGCCCTCGGCCACCAGATAAACATGCGGGCTTTCGGTGAGAACTTTGTGCGCGAGACGGATGGGGTTGCGAATGTGCTCCACGCAGCCGATGCCACCGGCGCGCAGAGTTTTGCCATCCATCATAAGAGCATCAAGCTGGACCCGTCCGTCGCTGGTGAGGAAGCTGCCACGGCCGGCATCGAAGGTTTCGTCATCTTCCATGGCAACGACCGCGGCTTCGACGGCGGCAAGAGCGTTTTCCCCGTCTGCCAACAGCTTCCATCCGGCGGCCATGGCGGCGCGAACACCGCGTTGGTGGGCCTCGACCATGTCATCTGGGATCGCCCAGGCGCCACCATGGACGATCAGCACAGGAGAGATTCTCTGTTGAGTCATCTTGCGGTCATCGCGGTATCAGCATTGACGTTCACGCGGGCGCCGGCATCGGCAGCTTTGGTCTGCTGATAGGTGTAACGAATACGGTGAATGACGGTGATGGTCGAGAGCACAGCGATCACCCACAGACAGGGCGCCATGGTTCCCCAACGATTGAATAATGCTCCGATGATCACGAGCACGATGCGTTCAGGGCGCTCCATGAATCCGACCTTGCAGGTGCCGATGAGCGACTCGGCGCGGGCGCGGGTGTAGCTGACCATGACCGAGCTGACCATGACGAAAGCCACCAGGGCCACATAAAAGAAGCGGTTGCCACGGGCGTAAAAGACGAGTAATCCGAAGAACAGGCCCACGTCGCTGTAGCGATCAATAACGGAGTCGAAGAAAGCGCCGAAGGTGGTGACCTGGTTGGTGGCGCGGGCAACGCGGCCATCCACCATATCGAAAATGCCGGCGCCAATAATGACCAGACCGGCGTACAGAAACATGCGCTGGTAGTTTTCAGCATTGGCGAGGCCAAACAGGACGGCCGCGCCAATATTGATGACCAGCCCAAGAAAAGTAAGGACGTTGGGGGAGATACGAGTCAGCGCCAGACCACGAACGATGGCGTGCAGCAGCACGCGGCAGGCTCTTCCGAAGGCTTGGGTCCAGGTCATGTGGTTTACAGATCAGCAAGGCATCTTCGAACACGCCTTCTGCATTTATTCGTCATCGTGGATCGTGCTCAGTTTCAGGACTTCAAGTTCGCGCTTTCCGGCAGGAGTAACCACGGTAGCAGTGTCGCCGACCTTCTTGCCCATCAGCGCCCGGCCAATGGGAGAGGTGGTTGAGATCAGTCCCTTGGCCACGTCGGACTCTTCGCTGGTTACTAGTTTATATTCGATCTTCTCGTCCTTGGAGCTGTCGTAGACTTTGACCGTCGAGCCGAAGGCGACCTTATCTTTGGGAATATTGGCCAGGTTAATCATGGAGAGCTCGGCCATGCGCTTCTTGAGCTGTCCCAGGCGTGCATCCACAAAGGTCTGGCGCTGCTTGGCCGTTTGGTACTCAGCGTTCTCGCTCAGATCGCCCAAAGCCACCGCGGTCTTGATCTCTTTCGGCAGCTCGTGGTGGAGTTCGTGCTCCAGCGCCCTGATTTCTTCTTCCAGCTTTTTCTTAATATGTTCAGGCATGTGTTTGTCTAAGAGCTCCGTGGAAGAAGCAAACGTCTCTTCTCCAGAACCAATGATTCTTATGGTGTGCCCGCCCACTGCTTCGCAGTGGGGTTCGCTTCACTCGGTCATGATTCAAATCCGTGAGCTACCGACCGGGCCCTCTGGCGCTCGATGCTTCCATTCCCGCAAGAAGTTCCTGCAGGACAACATCAGCGCCAACTCACGTGCATGAATTGAGAAGGGGCAGCTTTCAGATGCTGCTGCCCCAAAGGGAATTATACATTTCAATGCCGAAAAGCAGCTAGAAGCTCCAGTTGGCGAGCTGCAGATAATACCTCTTTACCTCTTCATGGGATTTTGTGTCGCCCTTGACACCGTACCCTTCGAAAACTGTACAGCCGAGGGACGGGCTGTACTACATGGTCATCCCGGCCAAAGCTCTGGCAGGGTGGCTAAAGCTCTCCCGTGGCGTGAAGCTGTGGCAGGATGCTCACAGGATAAGCCGGGGCGAGTCGCCGACGCCAATGTAAAGGAAATGTGAAGAGATTGTGAAAAGGAAGCTGGTTTACCTCTAAATCATTTTTTGTCTTTCTCAAAGACATGGCTGGGCAAGTGACCTCATTCTTCAATCTGCATTTCGCCTGGTGCAGCACTTGCGTTAACTTTAATATTTTGTAGGTGTTAGAGGGAGGTACTCAGCTTGCTTTCGATAGGAGTTGGGGTTATAATCTAGTTAGTTTCTCCCCTGTAACCCTCACGTGGGTGCCCTTCATGAGCGAAAACATTATGAACTTCCGGATTGGCGACAAGGTTGTTTATCCCAATCACGGCGTAGGCGTCATCGAGCAGATCAATAGCCGTACACTTGGCGGCGCAGTCTCTGAAAAGTTTTATCTGCTTAAATTCAAGGCCAGCAGTCTGAAAGTAGAGATTCCCTTCCGCAACATCGGAGCGGTGGGTCTTCGCCGGGTCATCAAGAACGGGGATGTGCAGAAAATCCTGGACTTCCTTATTGATGGCAAGTGCGAGAACCACACGGACTGGAAATTCCGCTTTAAAGAGAATTCGGACAAGATGCGTACAGGTTCTCTGCTCGATGTAGCTGTGGTCCTGAAAGGCCTGCTCATCCTGAACCAGACCAAACCGCTCTCGTTCCGCGAAAAGAAGATGCTGGAACGGGCGCGCTACCTTCTGGTGAGCGAATTGGCCCTGGCTAAGAACGTGGAAGAGGCCGAGGTCGAGGACCTGCTGACCAAAGCGCTCTCCAAGTCGAAGTTGCGCTTCCCGGATGTAGTGGCGGAAGCTTAAAAGCGGCAATTAGCAATATCCATTGGCACTTAGCCCTTGCAGGGCAGTGTTCCTGTTTTCTTTTAGCAACTTAATCTCTCCTTATTGTTTTAATACATCTGAAAACCATTTGCGTCCTCTTCGACTTGGCTGAGTGCTTTTACTCACCCAGCCAGGCGCCATAGGGGCGCAGGGATTCCACATTGTCAAAGATGATTTTGAGGGCAGCAGTAAGCGGCACTGCCAGAATGAGCCCGACGGCGCCCCACAGCCATCCCCAGATAAGCAGGGCTATGGTGACCGCCAGGGGATTCAACTGCAGGCGTTTGCCGATAAGTTTGGGATAAAGAACATTAATAGCAAAAATGTGGAGTCCCACGACCGTAATCACGATGGCGAGGAGGCCTCCGCTGTGGATCTGGCCGAAGCCGGCTGCCAAAGGCGGGATTATAGCCAGTACGACGCCCAGGTAGGGAACCAGGCTGAGAAACCCGCTGATGAATCCCTGGAAATAGAAATAAGGCAAATGCAGGTACCAGAAGACGATCAGGCTGGCGGCCGAGGTGAATAATCCGACCAGTATATTGCCGTTGATAAAACTATGAATCATGGCGGAGATGCGCCCCAGGGTGACATAGGCAGCATTGCGATTTTCCATGCTGAACAACATAACGGTTGAGGCGCGCACGTGGTCGTGCCAGCTCAACATGAAATAGACAAGAAAGGGTATGAATGAGATGGCGAGCGCAATGTCGCCGACCGTGCCCAGACTGCTGGTGATGAAGTCCATCCAGTTGGTCTGCTGTTCGATCTTGATGGTCCTTTTGTCATCGGCACTCGGCGGCAGCACCGCTTCTGTGCTCTTCTGGATCTTCTGGGCCTGCTCGCGGAAGCGCATCAGGCGGGCCTCGATCTTGCGACTGTAGGTGGGCAGGGTCTGCATGAAATCAACCGCGCGGTTATAGCCAAAGTAAGCGGCCGCGTAGATGGCAGAAGCCAGCAGCAGCACCGCAAGCAGCGAGGCCAGCGCCCGAGGAAATTTCATTTGCACCAGGAAATCCATGACCGGAAACAGAATGAAGGCCAGGAGAATCGAAAATAACAAGGTCACCAGGACCAGCTTGGCGACGTAACAGATGGTCAAGATCACGGCGACGGCGACGATGGTTTGTCCAGCGAGAATGGAGCGGCGGGTCTTGTCGCTGGTGCGGCGGTGAGGATGGCTCTCGGCAGTCCATTTTTCTTTCTCTTCCGATGGAGCGGAAGAGGAGAGCGCGGCGGCCTGCTGGCCGTTTGCTCCTGCCTGCTGACCACTGATTTCGGCGGGGGAAGAAGCACGTTCTGCCGGTTTGGTTGACGTACCTTCTGAAGTATCTTGAGTATCAGTATCTCGGGCCCGCGCCATGTTTACCTCTTATGGCTCATGGTAGCCCAAGTTCGACCGATTTACTTCACTTGATTTCCATGACTTCTTTTTCCTTGCCTTTGCTCATCTCTTCCATCTTTTTGATCTCATCGTCGGTGAGTTTCTGGATCTCTTCAAGCGAACGGCGCTCATCATCTTCGGAGATTTTTTTGTCTTTGAGGGCCTTCTTGATCTGATCATTGCCGTCGCGGCGGATGTTGCGGATGGCGGTGCGGTGGTCTTCCAGAATTTTGTGCAGGTGCTTGACCATTTCTTTCCGGCGCTCCTCGGTGAGCGGGGGCACAGGGATACGGATTATTTTGCCGTCGTTCATGGGGTTCAGCCCCAGATCGGCGCTGCGGATGGCTTTTTCGATCTCGGCCATGGAGCTGGGGTCAAAGGGTGTCACGGTAATGAGCTGGGCGTCAGCAGCATGTACCTGGGCAATCTGGTTCACGGGCATCTGGGAACCGTAATAATCCACCTTGACCGTATCGAGCATATTCACGGTGGCACGGCCGGTGCGCACTGCCGCCATCTCGCGGCGGAAGTCTTCCACCGCCTTTTCCATGCGGGTCTTGAGCTGCGTATAAATGTCTCTTAATGCAGGAATACTTGCCATCTGTGCCATAGGGCGTCACTCCGTTGCAAGGTAAACCGAAGATTATAAATTACCTAGTCCGCAATTGGCAGTTTGGTGAAAGATCCTCAAACAATCGCCGGTTCCGGCAAAAGACAAGAGCTGAACCGCAGAGGACACTAAGGAACGCAGAGGCGAATCTCAGATTTCAATTCTCTACGCCAATCTGAGTACACGCTTCTCACTTCGCGGCAGCCATTTCATAGAGATATTCCACGAAGGAGCGGACCGCGCCATCGATGCCCTGAACCTGAGGATTTTTTGATTCGATGACGTAGTACTCATCCGGGGCGTGGGCGCCGCTTCCATGACCGAGACCAAAGTGTCCTGCTGCGAGGTGCAGCGGTTCCCCGGTGAAGACATAACCGGGCCAGGAGCCGGCGCTGCGCGGCAGCACGATGGCATCAATTCCGCCCCGCCGGTAGACGGCGGTTTGAGCGCGAATGAGAGCGGTATCAGCCGAAGTGCTGTTGGGGTCGTAACCACCGGTCATGTTGACTTCAATGTCGCCGAAACCTCGTTTGGCGAGATGGGCTTTGAGCGCCGCGAGCGCCTCCTGCGCCTTCATATCTGGAACCAGCCGCATGTCAATTTTTGCCACCGCGCGATGGGGAAGAATGGTTTTGCCGCCCGGTCCGGTGTAGCCGCCCACCAGACCCTCGATGTTGACCGTAGGCCGCGACATCAGCAGCTCGAGCGCCTGCTGCCAGCTCACATCGTGCACCCAATGCTCCACGCCGAGCTGCTTCTTTGCCACCTGCTCGTCGAGGCGGCGGGCGGCGTCAGCAATCATCGTCTTCTCGGAAGAGGAAAGCGGGCGCGCCTTATCGGCAAAGCCTTCAATGGCAGGATCGTTTCCATCGGAGGAGACGAGCGTGGCGAGGGCTTCCACTAAATGCCAGGCCGGGCTGTCGAGCCGCGCCTTGTTGCTGGAGTGAACGTCTTTGCGAGGGCCGCGTCCCCAGCGCTCGCCACTCGAGACCAGCTCGAGTTCAACTACGCCCTTGGCGCCGAGAGTCATAGTGACTTTGCCATCGAGATCCTGTTCCGCAGAGGGCATGAAAATTCCGCTGCACCGTTGGAGCGCGGCCAGCACCTCGGGCCGGCGCACGATCTGGGGAAAATGTGGAGAACCGATCTCTTCCTCGCCTTCGGCCACCAGCACCAAATTCACCGGGAGCTTACTTCCTGCGCCACGAACGGCATGGAGTGCCGCGAGAAAGGCGGCTTCCGGGCCCTTCTGATTGACCGCGCCCCGGCCGACGATTACTTTTCCCAGGCCGGGCTTTTCCACCAGCGCCGCATCCCAGGGTGGCGATGACCACTCGGAAGGATCGACCTGCTTCACGTCATACATGAAATAGAGTCCCAGGGTGCGGGGAGCGCCCGCGTCGAGCGTGGCAAAGATGCCGGGCTGGCCATCGGTTGGGATTTTTGTGACCTCACCGAATCCGGCGTCGCGGAGAAACTGCATGGTCAGCTCGCAACCTTCGTTGACTCCTTTATTCTCGGCGGCAATCGAGGGTTGCCGGATCCACTGTTGTAAGCGCTGCACAGATTCGTCATGACGCTTCTCGATCTGTTGCCAGACCGGGTTGAGATTGCGCTCCTCTGCATAAGCCCAGCGCGGCACAGCCAGCATGGCAGCGCCAGCCACGGCGCCGTGAAGGAACGTGCGGCGATCCAATAGCCGATTGGGTGAAACACAGTTGGACTCAAGTCCATGGCTAGACTTTGATGTCGACATGGTTGCTCTCCTTGGAATGCGTTATTGCCGCAGCAGAGATTTCGCCATCAACGAAGACATTATCAGCATCCGCGGGCCGGTGCGGCGAATCTGTCGCGAATCGCGGCTGGCATTATAATTCAGCAGGCGGAATAGTTCGACTCAGAATGGCGAGCAGGCCGTGCGAGTTATGTGTCTTCCTGGCTCTCGAAATCGGGATCTTGAAAAATATACGGCGCGGTGCGCACCAGGCGGAAACGCACCCGGGTGTTGCAGGTATCGCAGGCAGGGAAAACGTCGCCCGCCAGCATCACAACGTCATGAGGATCGCGGTGGGCTTGATTGTGCGTAACTTCATAGATACCAGTTTCGAGCACGATGCTCCCGGCGGAGTACACCGGGCCGCCCTCCAGGCGTCCTTTATGATGGGAGCGGCGCGAGTGCTCGTCGGCGCAGCGAAAACGCACTCTCCCCGGACGGAGTGGCAGTACAGCCGATTGCAATCTGGCAGAGCCCATGGTCTTGATCCTCACGATAAAGCGGACTTGTTGAGATGAACCGATGAAAGTATCATATTTAACAATTTCTTTGAAGATGTACTGTCGGCCACGCATGAATCTTTACATCAAAACCGGAGTTCCATCTCATCGGGCAGTTTCTAATGCCTGCCTTGAGAGTGCCTCCGGCTCTTCTTGAGTCTAAAATCAGCGTCTTCGCCAATATGGGTTGCCATCAGCACCAGTTGAAAACGCACTTCTTCACCGCAGCGCCGGCAAAGAGGAAACTGTTCTCCCTTAAACAATGTCACTTCATGGTTTTTGCGATGCTCATGATGCAGGACAAGATAAAGTCCCGCTTTGGGAACAACCTCGCCAGGCTTGTAAATTTGTTCCGCCATAAAGTTCTGCCGAGGGGAACTGAAGGGGCTATTGTAACGGAATTATTTGCGATTCATTACCAATTGCGATTCCTGATGGCTTCTCTACCTTTTCCATACGCTAAGCCATAACCAGCGAACCAACCTTCTCTCCGGTAACCACGCGGCGGATATTGCCGGACTTGTTCAAATTAAAGATCACGATGGGCAGGCTGTTATCGCGGCAGAGACTGATAGCGGTTGAATCCATGACCTTCAATCCTCGCTTGAGAAATTCCAGGTAGGTGATCTTGTCGAACATGGTAGCGTCTTTCACAAGGTTGGGATCGGCATCGTAGATGCCCTCCACCTTGGTGGCTTTAAGAATCGCATCGGCCTTGATTTCCATGGCGCGAAGCGAAGCGGCGGTATCAGTGGAAAAATAGGGACTGCCGGTGCCGGCGGCAAAAATCACGACGCGGCCTTTTTCCAGGTGCCGGATAGCACGGCGGCGGATGAAGGGCTCGGCCACCTGGTTCATCTCAATAGCGCTCATGACCCGCGTGAAAATCGACTGCTTCTCGAGCGCATCCTGCAGAGCGAGAGCGTTGATTACAGTGGCCAGCATACCCATGTGATCGGCAGAGACGCGGTCCATATCGCGCGCCTGCTCGGCCACCCCGCGGAAAAAGTTGCCGCCGCCAACCACGATGGCGATTTCCACACCCAGGCTGTGCACTTCTCTTATTTCAGCAGCGATCTCGTGGATGCGTGTGACTTCAACACCGAAGCCTTGTTTGGCGGCCAAGGCCTCACCAGAAATCTTCAGCAGGATACGTTTGAATGCGACAGTCAGAGGATGTCCTTTGAATCGGGATTTGCTTCCTCGAATCTGTATTTTATCGCAGGTTGCGGGTTTCGATGGCGGATCAGACGGTGAAATAGAAAAACCCGATGGTAAACATCGGGTTTTTGCTGGATGATTAAATTCTGGTTAAGAATTAAGACTTGTCCCCTACTTCTCCTGTGGCTCGGCGGCAGGCTTGGTAAGGGCGATTGTTTCACCTGCATCGCCGACCTTGAAGCGGGCAAAGCGGCGCACGGAGATGTTCTCGCCTAGCTTGCCGATGGTAGAGGCAATGAGCTGGCCGACGGAGATGGCCTGGTCTTTGATGAAGGGCTGGTCCAGCAGGCAAACCTCCTCATAGAACTTCGACATCTTGCCTTCGACAATCTTTTCCACCACGTTGGCAGGCTTGCCGGTGGAAGCCGCCTGTGCGCGATAGATTTCTTTCTCGCGCTCGAAATCGACGGCGGTCACATCTTCTTTGCGCACAAACTTGGGGTCCGAAGCCGCGATGTGCATGGCGACATCGTGCACCAAGCCCTGGAAGATTTCATTGCGGGCCACGAAGTCACTCTCGCAGTTGACCTCAAGCAGCACTCCGATCTTGCCGCCAGCGTGAATGTAACTGGCGACCGAGCCTTCGCTGGTTACGCGCGCGGCCTTCTTGGCAGCGGTGGCAATTCCCTTCTTGCGCAGATATACGATGGCGCCTTCAACATCACCCTTGGATTCGGCGAGCGCCTGCTTGCAATCCATCATGGGAGCTCCGGTCTTCTCACGGAGTTCCTTTACCAGGGCGGCGGATATGTTCATGGTACTCGTACCCATTGTCTGTACTGCCTTTCTGTCAAATAAATTCGCTGTGTTTCTCTAAGCGTGACAAAGGCCACGCATGCTCAGAGAGCAGCACGGATTTCGATTCAAAGGATCCGTGCTGATCCGTGAAAATCCGTGGCCTTTTCTGCTTCCGCAAGAGGAAGCAAGATTACGCTGGGGTTATACCGTGTGCGATTCAACCTTGTCCGTGCCAGCCTCTACGGAGGCGGATGCCGCCGCAGGGCGCTTCTGCCCCTTGGAAGCAGTCTGCTCCAGGACCTGTTCCATGCTGATTTCATCGGATTCAGGCTGCGCCCCAACTTCAGCTTCGCTGGGTTCGCCGGGATACTCTTTGCCTTCCTGGTCGTATGAGACGGGAGCGGCATCAGCCGGAGCCGCTTCGCCTTCGGCTGGCACAGCCAGCTCGCCGGCTTTCATTGCTGCCTGCATGCCCTCGGCGATGGATTCGGAAATCTTGGCGGTAAACAGCCGGATAGCACGCAACGCATCATCGTTTCCGGGAATGACCATATCCACTTCGGTGGGGTCGCAATTGGTATCGACAACAGCGACCACCGGGATACCCAGCTTGCGCGCTTCCTTGACGGCAATCTGCTCTTTGTTGGAATCAACCACGAACAGGATATCGGGCAGGCGGTTCATGTTTTTGATGCCGGCCAAGTTCGCCTGCAAGTGCTTGCGTTCGCGTTCCAGCTTGATGACTTCTTTCTTGGGCAGCAGTTCGTAGCGGCCGTCGGTCGCCATTTCATCCAGCTCTTTGAGCCGCTTGACTGACGTCTGCACGGTTACCCAATTGGTGAGCAGCCCGCCCAACCAGCGGTTGTTCACGTAGAACATGCCGCACCTGGTGGCCTCTTCAGAGATGGCTTCCTGCGCCTGGCGCTTGGTGCCGACGAAAAGAATGACCTTGCCATCAGCAGCCGCGTCCTGCACATACTTGGACGCATCCTTGAACATCTTCAGCGTCTTCTGCAGGTCAATAATGTATATGCCATTGCGCTCCCCGAAGATGTATTCCTTCATCTTGGGATTCCAGCGCTTGGTTTGATGCCCGAAGTGGACACCCGCTTCGAGCAGCTCTTTCATGGTAATTGTCGCCAAACAACCCTCCTTTGAAATTGGATTGCATCCCTTGCGGGGCTCTTTGCAGCCTGTATCGCTCGGGATTACATTCCCGTCACCCGCACCATGAAACGAGTGCGGGAAAATTTTTTAAAACTGTACTCAGTACTCAGTTGCCGGTACTCAATACTTTTTGGCCTAACTAGCCAACTTGGCCAAAAAACTTTAGTTTCTCCGTCACTCCGAATGACCCTCGAATTCGGAGGCCCATAGCGCAAATTAGCGCTTGGAGAACTGGAAGCGCTTGCGGGCGCCCTTCTGCCCGTACTTCTTGCGCTCTTTGCCGCGCGAGTCGCGCGAGAGGAAGCCGTCGGCCTTCAGTTTCTTGCGCAGCTCAGCGTTGAACTCGAGCAGCGCGCGCGCGATGCCCATGCGGACGGCGTCTGCCTGTCCATTCACACCGCCGCCGGAAACGTTGGCCACCACGTTAAAAGTGGCGACCGTCTCGGAAGAGAGCAACGGCTGCTTGGCGGCGCCGCGTTGCGAATCTGTCACAAAATATTGATCGAAAGCACGGCCATTCACCGTGAACTCGCCTGAGCCGGGACGCAGAAAAACTCGAGCTACGCTCGATTTGCGCCGTCCCGTGCCGTAGTATTGAACCGTTTCTGCCATTGATCAGTCCTTAATCCTAAACTCTTATGTCAGCTTCAGAGCCTGAGGCTTCTGTGCGGCGTGGGGGTGTTTATCGCCGCGATAAACTTTCAGCTTAGAGGCCATGGCGCGTCCTAACTTTGTTTTGGGCAGCATTCCCAAAATGGCCCCTTCCACCACGGCTTCAGGCCGGCGCGCGGAACGCTTGCGAAGCTGCTCTGACCTCAAGCCACCCGGATAACCGGTGTAGCGGTGATACATTTTCTGTTCGCTTTTCAGGCCCGTGACGCGAATTTTTTCAGCGTTGATAACCACAACGTGGTCGCCGGTATCCAGAAAAGGCGTGTAAGCGGCGTTCTCTTTACCGGTCAGGATGCGCGCCACGCGGGCGGCCAGACGTCCGAGGATTTGCCCATCGGCATCTACCACATACCACTTGCGCGCGATTTCGCCCGCTCCGGGGAAATACGTAGACATAAACTTTCTCCCACTCAAAATGAAAGAAAAATAATGAAAGAACCGCAGAAAACCGCTCTCGATTACAGCAACTTAGGCCAACTCCGGCGACAAATCACGGAGCCACCCACGGGCGGGCCAACTGCAGACCTACAGAGATTTAAGGATAGCCTACAGCCAAGAAGGATGTCAACGTGGGAATCTGACACGTGGGAATCTGACAACTGCTTTTGAGAGTAGCTCATCTCTCAAATGGTGAGCACAGGCTGGCGACTACCGGTATTTCGGCCTACCTGCTCAGGAGCAAATACGTGACAGCAAAAACTACCGCCCCAATTGTGCTTATCCTTCTGCTTTCTTCGCTGGCTATGCCAGCGCAGACAAACTCAGGGTCCAACGCTGGCGTCACTGATGAGCCGCGGCATGGTGTCGGGATCGGTTTCAGCGCCTCGACGCTCGGCATCGGCGCCGAAGCTGGAGTCGCGCTTAACCCCAAGTTCAATTTGCGTGGGGGCTTTCATATCTTCAACTACACCCGTGACTTTACTCGCGATGGAATCAATTATCGCGGCACACTCGATCTAAGGTCGGCGCAGGTGCTGCTCGATTGGTTCCCCTCGGGCGGCATCTTGCACCTGAGTCCCGGCGTGCTGGTCTATAACGGTAATCAGTTGAACGCCAACGCAGCCGTCCCGGGTGGCCAGAACTTCAGCCTTGGCGGCACTACTTTCAGGAGCAACCCGGCGAATCCGATTACCGGCCAGGGCAAATTGGAGTTCAACAAAGCGGCGCCCATGGTTGTCTTCGGTTTTGGCAACCTGGTGCCGCGCAGCCGTCACTTCAGCGCCAACCTCGATTTGGGTATCGCATACCACGGGACCCCAACGGCATCGCTCAGCCTGGCCGGTAGCGCCTGTGCCGCGAATGGTCTGAACTGCCGCAATGCGGCTACCGATCCTACAGTCCAGAGCAGCCTGCAGTCCGAGGTGGCTAAGCTCAACAGGAATGCCGGCCCATATAAAATGTACCCTGTCATCTCATTCGGCGTTGGTTATAGATTCTGATTCGCAGGATATCGGAGCTAAGCAGCCCTAAATGTTCCGAGCCGTCAACGACTTGCTGTCCCGAATATGAGGTTCTCGGGCAGTCCGCAATTCAAGGGTGGAAGAATTCAGCCGTAAATCGGCCCAGGTCATGCCCAAAGTAAATCATTGTTTTTGTATATTGTTAAATATAAGTTACGTGATACACTTTTTGTAGTGGATCCCACTGTGTCTGATTTTGGCTGCAATGTCTGGCGAGATCGTCTCCGCGTCGGATTTGCATACCTCCCCGCCAATGTCATGACTATGCCGGCGCTCTTAAGACCCCTCCCAGTTACTGCAGCCAATCAAGTGCGGTCGGCGGTTACGAATGAAACTTCTAAACAGGATTTTGGCACGGTCTTTCGCAAAAGGTCCATGAGCAGCAAGCGTGCTTTGCACTTCCGTGGCAATGATTCGCCCAAGGGGAGCATTTATTTATGCAATA